>CP066204.1:1610000-1880000 GCA_016237705.1 Aerococcaceae bacterium zg-252 | reverse complement strand
TGGAAACATCAGCCGCAGTGAATAGGCCCAGGCGACTGTTTATCAAAAACACAGGTCTCTGCAAAATCGAAAGATGACGTATAGGGGCTGACGCCTGCCCGGTGCTGGAAGGTTAAGAGGAGAGGTTAGGAGCAATCTGAAGCTTTGAATTGAAGCCCCAGTAAACGGCGGCCGTAACTATAACGGTCCTAAGGTAGCGAAATTCCTTGTCGGGTAAGTTCCGACCCGCACGAAAGGCGTAACGATCTGGGCACTGTCTCAACGAGAGACTCGGTGAAATTATAGTACCTGTGAAGATGCAGGTTACCCGCGACAGGACGGAAAGACCCCATGGAGCTTTACTGTAACTTGATATTGAGTGTTTGTGTGGCATGTACAGGATAGGTAGGAGCTGAAGAATCGTGAACGCCAGTTTACGAGGAGGCGCTGGTGGGATACTACCCTTGTGACATGGACCCTCTAACCCGCGTGCGAGGAGCACGGGAGACAGTGTCAGGTGGACAGTTTGACTGGGGCGGTCGCCTCCTAAAGAGTAACGGAGGCGCCCAAAGGTTCCCTCAGAATGGTTGGAAATCATTCGCAGAGTGCAAAGGCAGAAGGGAGCTTGACTGCGAGACGGACAGGTCGAGCAGGGACGAAAGTCGGGCTTAGTGATCCGGTGGTACCGCATGGAAGGGCCATCGCTCAACGGATAAAAGCTACCCTGGGGATAACAGGCTTATCTCCCCCAAGAGTTCACATCGACGGGGAGGTTTGGCACCTCGATGTCGGCTCATCGCATCCTGGGGCTGAAGTCGGTCCCAAGGGTTGGGCTGTTCGCCCATTAAAGCGGTACGCGAGCTGGGTTCAGAACGTCGTGAGACAGTTCGGTCCCTATCCGTCGCGGGCGTAGGAAATTTGAGAAGAGCTATCCTTAGTACGAGAGGACCGGGATGGACGCACCGCTGGTGTACCAGTTGTTCCGCCAGGAGCATCGCTGGGTAGCTATGTGTGGGAAGGATAAGCGCTGAAAGCATCTAAGCGCGAAGCCAGCTTCAAGATGAGATTTCCCATTCTAAGGAAGTAAGACCCCTGAAAGACGAACAGGTAGATAGGCTAGAAGTGGAAGTGTTGTGAGACATGGAGCGGACTAGTACTAATCGGTCGAGGACTTAACCAAGGGATTGATTGGGAGTTTGAGAGGTTATTCAGTTTTGAGTGAGCTTGGAGACAAGATTACTTAAGAGACAAGACGAATTCTCTGTGTGGTGACGATGGCAAGAAGGACACACCTGTACCCATGCCGAACACAGCAGTTAAGCTTCTTAGCGCCGATGGTAGTTGGACTTTTGGTCCTGTGAGAGTAGGACGTTGCCATGCAGGAGAAGTCGTTGTAGTCTAAATGGAGGTTTAGCTCAGCTGGGAGAGCACCTGCCTTACAAGCAGGGGGTCAGCGGTTCGAACCCGTTAACCTCCACCATGACTCGTTAGCTCAGTTGGTAGAGCAACTGACTTTTAATCAGTGGGTCACAGGTTCGAATCCTGTACGGGTCATTCATGAAAGTGAAAATTGCGGGTGTGGCGGAATTGGCAGACGCACCAGATTTAGGATCTGGCGCCTTCGGGCGTGGGGGTTCAAGTCCCTTCACCCGCATGGGAATAGGCCGGCTTAGCTCAGTTGGTAGAGCATCTGATTTGTAATCAGAGGGTCGAGGGTTCAAGTCCTTTAGCCGGCATAAGAGAAAGTATGCGGAAATAGTTCAGTGGTAGAACACCACCTTGCCAAGGTGGGGGTCGCGGGTTCGAACCCCGTTTTCCGCTTTTTGCCAGAGTAAGAAATTACGGCAGAGATGCCGGGGTGCGGAACTGGCAGACGCACAGGACTTAAAATCCCTGCGGGTAGTGATACCCGTACCGGTTCGATTCCGGTCCTCGGCATATAAGGAGCACCCATAGCTCAATTGGATAGAGTACTTGACTACGAATCAAGCGGTTGCAGGTTCGACTCCTGCTGGGTGTATAAGAAAACAACGGGAAGTAGCTCAGCTTGGTAGAGCACTTGGTTTGGGACCAAGGGGTCGCAGGTTCGAATCCTGTCTTCCCGATTTTTTTTAATCAAAAAATGGGGGATTAGCTCAGCTGGGAGAGCGCCTGCTTTGCACGCAGGAGGTCAGCGGTTCGATCCCGCTATTCTCCATTAATAAAAAAGATGGCGGTGTAGCTCAGCTGGCTAGAGCGTCCGGTTCATACCCGGGAGGTCATGGGTTCGATCCCCTTCGCCGCTATAAGAGGGATGGACCTTTAGCTCAGGTGGTTAGAGCAGACGGCTCATAACCGTCCGGTCGTAGGTTCGAGTCCTACAAGGTCCATAAAAGAACGGAGGATTACCCAAGTCCGGCTGAAGGGAACGGTCTTGAAAACCGTCAGGCGTGTAAAAGCGTGCGTGGGTTCGAATCCCACATCCTCCTTAATAATAAAGATCGCGGGGTGGAGAAGTTGGCATCTCGTCGGCTCATAACCCGAAGGTCGCAGGTTCGAGTCCTGCCCCCGCAATTAGGAATAGGAAGACGAAAAGAAGGTGCGGGTGTAGTTTAGTGGTAAAACTACAGCCTTCCAAGCTGTTGTCGCGAGTTCGATTCTCGTCACCCGCTTAAAAAGAGAAGGGCCTATAGCTCAGCTGGTTAGAGCGCACCCCTGATAAGGGTGAGGTCGATGGTTCGAGTCCATTTAGGCCCATACAAGTGAATAGACTTGGTTGATGGGGAAGTACTCAAGAGGCTGAAGAGGCGCCCCTGCTAAGGGTGTAGGTCGGGAAACCGGCGCGAGGGTTCAAATCCCTCCTTCTCCGTAAAACACGGTCCGTTGGTCAAGTGGTTAAGACACCGCCCTTTCACGGCGGTAACACGGGTTCGAATCCCGTACGGATCATTAAAGCAAAAGGTGGAGGATTACCCAAGTCCGGCTGAAGGGAACGGTCTTGAAAACCGTCAGGCGTGTAAAAGCGTGCGTGGGTTCGAATCCCACATCCTCCTTAGAGGTTCCGTGGTGTAGGGGTTAACATGCCTGCCTGTCACGCAGGAGATCGCGGGTTCAAATCCCGTCGGGACCGTAGAAGCATGCGGGTGTAGTTTAGTGGTAAAACTACAGCCTTCCAAGCTGTTGTCGCGAGTTCGATTCTCGTCACCCGCTTGTTTAACTCACTTCGGTGAGTTTTTTTATTTCTTTTAAATGAATATTTCTTGTATATCGGATAGTTGTATGTTACTCTTATGTTTGGATAGTATAGAATGTATCATTTGAGTAAATATTCATTATGAGTATCACTCGCATGGCATTTACACGATTTGTGTATAAAGGCCACGCGTTTTTTTTATGGTCGTTTAATTATTTAAAATATTGTTTTAAGAAAAGGAAGAATAGTTTGAAATTTACAGATTTAAATTTAAGAAAAGAATTGCTTTTGTCATTAGATGAGTTAGGTTTTGAAGAACCGACGCCAATTCAACAAAAGTCAGTACCTGTTACTTTAGAAGGTAATGATTTAATTGGTCAGGCACAAACGGGTACTGGTAAAACTGCGGCTTTTGGATTGCCGATGTTGAATAAATTAGATAATAAAATCAAAGGTGTTCAAGGGTTGGTAATTGCACCTACTCGTGAGTTAGCGATTCAAGTGCAAGAAGAGTTATTTCGTCTTGGAAAAGGATTACGTGCTAGAGTATACGTTGTTTACGGTGGCTCTCCAATTGGCAAGCAAATTGACCGTTTAAAAAATAATGCACCACAAATTATTGTAGGGACTCCTGGACGTATTTTAGATTTAATTCGTCGCCGTGCATTAGATCTTACTTATTTACAAACATTAGTGTTAGATGAAGCTGATGAAATGTTAAATATGGGATTTATCGATGATATTCGTAGCATTATTGAAGTGACGCCACCTAGTCGTCAAACTTTATTGTTCTCTGCTACTATGCCGAATGAAATTCGTCAATTAGCTGAACAGTTTTTACACAATCCTACTCATGTTAAAATTGAAGCAAAACAAATGACGGCTGATTTGATTGAGCAATATTTTATTAAATGTCGTGACGATGAAAAATTTGATATTTTAACTCGTTTATTAGATGTTCAAATGCCGAAACAAGCGATTGTTTTTTGTCGTACCAAAAAGCGTGTTGATGAAGTAGGACGTGGTTTATCTTTAAGGGGATTTAATGCTGAATTAATTCATGGAGATATTACACAGCAAAAACGTACGAGTGTTATTAATCAATTTAGAAATGGTGAGATTGAATTATTAGTAGCGACAGATGTGGCAGCTCGTGGATTGGATATTTCGGGTGTGACACATGTGTATAACTATGATATTTCTCAAGATCCAGAAAGTTATGTTCATCGTATTGGACGTACTGGTCGTGCAGGAAATGAAGGCTCTTCGATGACTTTTGTGACGAATAATGAGATGCCTTACTTGAGAACCATTGAAACGTTGACACGTAAGCAAATGATGCCGATGAAGCCACCAACATTGAAAGAGGCACAGCAAGGTCAAGTACAACAATTAATTGACCAAATGAATGAACGTCTTAAAGCAGGTTCGGTTGAACATCATCGTAATACGGCTAAATTATTGTTGCAGCATTATGAAGCAAATGATTTAGTTACTGCTTTACTTGGTTCGGTAATTAACGATAATACAACAGTTGAAGTTTCTATTTCACCACAGAAACCATTGCCTAATGCTAATAAGAAAAGCAGAGCACGCAATAATGGTGGAACGAAATTTAATCGTAATTCAAGACGTGACGGCAAACGTGAAAACGGTCGTGAGCAAGATAGTCATAATAAGAGAGAGCGTTTTAATAAGAAAGAACGTAGTAAATCAAAAGGTGTAAAACATTCTAAAAAGGCAGTAATTAATAAAAAATTTAAAGTGAAATACAATGATTAGTTACTAAGGTGCAAAAATGCGTTTAGGAACGGATATTATTGAGATTCAGCGAATTGCATTGGCATGCGAGCGAAATGCTTTATTTCCTAGTAAAATACTTTCGCAATCAGAACTTGATTTATATGAATCTATGCCTCAAACACGGCGGTTTGAATTTTTAGCGGGACGATTTAGTGCGAAAGAAGCCTATGCGAAAGCGTTAGGAACTGGAATAGGTCGGTTAAAATTTACAGATTTAACTATCTTGCCGGATTATTTTGGCAAACCGATTTTGCATGAAGGGCCGATTGTTGAAAATGTATTGGTTTCGATTAGCCATTGCAAAGAATATGCCACTGCGACAGTAATTATTAATGCCGAAAAAGATGAGGTAGAGGCAGCTATTAATAGATTGTAGGATTAAATAAGTATATATACCCTAAAGTGTTGGTATCGTGATTATATCAACGTTTTAAGCCCTTATCTTGGTTGGAAGATAGGGCTTTTTTTGCGTTGACTTCCCTTTGACTACCCTTTTACGAATTTGGCAAATAGTTCAGCCGTTTCATCTTGTTGTTTTTTGGTAACGTGGTTATAGATGTTCATTGTCGTATTTATATCCGTATGCCCTAATCGGTCTTGTACTTGTTTCAAGGTTGCACCACTTTCGAATAACAAACTACAATGCGTGTGCCTAAACCCATGCACTGTTATGTAGGGTAGCTCATGAGCTTTTAAAATTTTAGATAGTATACAGTTGACGTATCCCGAATAAAAGCATTGATTTTGTAAATTGGTAAATATTAATTGTTTTTCTTGCATGGTATTGTAGCCGTATTTAAATAGCATTTCTCTTTGTTCGTTCCGCCATGCTGTTAATAATTTGGCTGTAATGCTATCTAATGCTATTGTTCGATTGCTTGCATTCGTTTTAGGAGTTTGAAAAATCTCTTTGCCGTCTTTGCCTACTGTTAGTGTTTGATTAATGGTGATGTTGCTATGTAACTCATCAAAGTCGTACCACCGCAATGCTAATAGCTCCCCTTTACGCATTCCAGTATAGGCTAACAGGTGAAACATCAAATAGGTCTGATTGTCGTAGTTAGATTTAACGCAATCAAGAAACGTCTTTAATTGCTCTAAGTCATAAAAAGGCGACTGATAGGGCTGTTCATCTATCTTCTTGCGTCTAGTGGGTCTGATTGTTCTCAACATTGGGTTTTCATCTATCAAACCGAGGACAATGGCGTAATTAAATACCCTCTTTGTTAGTCCGATGAGGTTGCTGTATTGTTTGTAATAGCTACACCATTCGTTAATGAGCTTTTGACATCTTTGAGGTGTGAGAGCGTCTATATAGATGTTACCTATTTTGGGTAATATGTGTAATTTAAATGACGTTGTTTGATAAAAATATGTACTTTCTTTTACCGTCTGTTCATAGTCTACTTTCCACAAGTCAAATACTTCTTGAAACTTCATTCGCTGTTTTTTCGTTGGGAGTCCTTGCTCTTCAACTTGCACTTTTAATCGAGCTAGTTCAATGCTAGCTTCTTTTTTTGTCTTAAAATTCCGTCTTGTTGTGCGTCTTTTCTTCCCAGTAAGTGGGTCAACTCCTATATAGAGTTGAAACATATAGCGCTTCGACCCGTCTTGTAAATAATATTCTTTAATCATTGTGTGTTCTTCCTTTCGTCAACCGTGCTAGGGATTTTCAAAAGGTGCGCTGTTGTGGATTGGCTACCACGTAGCGCAGGTTAATATAATAAATTAATGATTAAGTATATTTTGATGTAGTCCTAAATTAGGATTACGTCTGCACTACAGGGGTCGTGTTTCTCGACCTCTTGCAGAATGATAGGGTGTGTACTAATTGTATATAAAAAATAAACAAATTATGATGCGATTGAGTTGTGCCCCTCGGACATTTATAGTCAGATACGTAGTTATACGTGCATGCTGGTAGCATGGTGGGGGGTTAGTTGATAATCATTGAAAAGTTTAAATATAAACCTTTTTCGCCCCATGAATCAAACTCAATATATATTTTGTCCCCTTTTTTCATCTGAATTTCGGTATAGCTTCTTTTCTCATCGTTATATACTTTTTGTTTAATATTAACTAAGGAATGAATGTGATTAATTAAAAAGTTTTTTATTTCAGATTGTAAAATTGTTTTTATTGTAATATGTGAATTTTTAAAAATAGAGTATAGTTCATCTGCATCGTATGCGTCACTTTGAACTAAGTCTATTTTTATCCAGTAATTGTAATCACGATTAGCAATAGGGAAATCATATACATTCCCAAATTGTAAATATGGCTCAAAATAAAATGTTTTCTGGTAATTGCTTCCTTCAACGTCTAATAAAAAATAGTCTTTTAAATTTTCTTTTTCCGATACATAGAATGACCAATTAAATGGTATGTATAAAAAGAAATCTTTAGGTTCAACCCCAAGATAAATACAAAGTTTATCTATTGTGTCATATTGAACGCCTTTTCCAGTATTGTCAGCAATAGCCATAAGAGTGGTTTTTGATATTCCAGTATCTTCATGCACATCGGCAATCTTCAAACCTCTTTCAGCCATTAATACGGCAAAATTATTTTTTATCATTTTTTATCACTCCTTTGTTTATATTTTACTATAAAACCCAAAATAATAACAGACTTCAAAAAATATTTTTTGATTGTTGACAAAAATAGCAAAACTAATTATACTGATAAATGTTAGTGCAGTGACTAAAATATAACAAAATGCAAAAAAAGAGGTGGAACAATGAAAAACAATTTGCGTATACTGCTAGCAAAACAAAAGAAAACTATTGCAGACATCCACGAGGGTACAAGGCTATCAAAGAGCACTCTAACGGCTTTTTACTATGAGCGTACAAAACCAAATGGCGAAACACTTTTAAAAATAGCCGATTATTTAGGCGTAACGCTTGATGAGTTGGTAAGAGTAAATCAATAAAGAAACAACCGTGCTAGGGTTAAACAACACAACGATACAAACGCCAATGACAACAGTAACCGACAGATTGACGGTTACTGACTGAAAGGAGTAAGACAATGAATTTAGCTTTCATAGACCATGACAAAGAGCCGTATACACTTTCAAGCATTATCGCAGAGTGTGCAGAGGTAAAACATAAGACAGTACAACAATTAATCAGAAAGCATAAAAAGGAGCTTGAACGGTTTGGGGTTTTGCGTTTTCAAATCGCTAAACCTCTTGGGGATTTAGGGGGTAGACCTACAAAAGATTATCACTTAAACGAACAACAGGCGACATTACTTATAACGTTCATGAGAAATACAGAGCCCGTTATTAAATTCAAAAGCGACCTTGTAAGAGCATTTTACGAGTTGAAAAACGAGGTGCAGGCGTTCCGTATCCAACGAGCCATAGAAAAGCCGTTAAGGGTAGAACTAACGGACGCAATAAACAAATGGGAGCATAAAGGCAAATGGAGCTATAAGCAAATAACGGACTTAATGTTAAAACATGTGACAGGTAAGAACGCTAAACAGTTAAAGGGCGACAAGGCTCATCATACGGCATTGGATTTATTAACAGCGGAGCAACTCGAACAGTACCAACGTACGGAACATCTAGTAATTAGCTTGTTAATCAATCAAGTGACCTATGACATGATAAAAACCTATCTGAAAGGAGTTTAGAACATGAAAGCAGAAGAACGTAAAAACGTATTTGGAACAGCACCAATTATTACAGGAGTAACAATTAAACGAGGTAGCAAAAAAGCGAAGTATTGCAAATCAATTTTAGAAACACCGGATTTAATCGTGCTTCACTGTAATGGGAATATCTACACGGCAAAAAAAGGAAGTGCAAGACATGCGAAAAATAGCCCCTAGAGTTCACTGGTGCGTTTTTAGTGTCGCCTTGATACTTTTTATTGTCTTAGCAGTAAACAAGCTAATAAGTACCACTACGCAAGCCTATGAGCGGGTTAATGCGTGTTATATGGTTCTGTATGATGAGATTGAAGATGAAGCACTGAAAAAAGAATGTTGGCCAAAAGATTATAAATAAAAAAGGGGTGTGATGATGAGATGAAAGAACAATTACAAGTGGTGTTGCCGCAAGAGCAACAAGACCAGCTATATCAGTTGTTTGTAAATTTAGCATTGAAAGCCGTAGAAGAAGTAAGTACAGCAAGCACAAAGCGTTATTTAACACAGAATGAATTGATGAAGTTGTTTCGATGTAATTTAGAAGTTGTTAATCGGTGGAAAGCGCAAGGGCTAAGATACTTCAATAAAGGCAATTCAATTATGTATGACCTTGAAGACGTTCACCAGTTCATTGATGAGAAGTTGAAGCAATAAAAAAAGAACTCAATTTAATAACCGTGCTAGGATTTTAAAAGGAGTTCAATCTTTTTTATGGACATTTCCAGGCAAAAAGTAAAAAAGCATGGAAATATCAGAGGTAAGCACATTATAACAAAACCCTAGCAAAAGGTAAATGAGTAAGTACTAAAAAATACTAAAAATAATATATATAGAACCTGATAAAACCTGATAAAACCTTATAAAAATAATATATATAGGAGTGTTGAAAAATGTTGAAAGAAAATGAAGATGAATTGTATATAACAGCGCATAACGTGGGGCAAATGCTGTTGTTGATTGACGATATGTTAATAGCTATTGAAAATCAGAGCGATAAGACGGTACAAGAGCTTACACAAGATAATTTTATTTTTTATTGATGAGCGTAAACCACCGTATCAAAAAACTAAGGTCGCTTGTTGATGTATCAATACAAGAGATGAATAAAATCGAAGAACAATGTAAGGAGTTATAAGCCATGTTGAAAAAAGAATTTATTGAATTTTTAGGGGCAGAGTTGGCAGATATTAAATATACATTGACGTTACAACGGACGTTGTCGGAGGTGTTAAGTTGTATCAAAGATGAGGGGGACAAGAATTATTTTAAGTCGAAAGTGGATTCGTTCCAAGATGATTTATTACAAAATCTATTGATGAAATTGGATGATATAGCTTACCTATTATTGAATTGCGACAATGAAGAAGTATTGTCACAGTCAACTTATTTTGAACTATTAACACGTTCTGTAAATGAGTAATGGGGGTGAATAAATGAAAATACAAGAAGCATGGGAAAGATTAAGAAGCATACAAGAGAAGTTACATGTGATTCAATCAAAGAATATCGCAACCATTACGCAAATTATCCAGCACATTCATTTTATTGAGATTGAGAACACTACCGACCTAACAGGTGTTTTATATTATCGTGACGGTAAAACGTCACAACACTACACCAATCGACAAGCGCATTATCTCATCACAGGCACCCAAAGGGGTGTGGCTTATGCTGTTAGAGAATATCAAAAGAAAGCGAACGAAGAAGAGGGCGGATATATTTTTAAAACATTAACCATGAATGGTTATGTTAAATTCTTATCAGATTTAGCTTTTGATAATATCATCTACGCAAAAGAGTTAGAACAGTTTGTAATGGTTGGTAAAAATATATTTGTTCCAATTGATAACGCAACTTTTGAAAAGTATTACCCGCATACCAAAAAAGTGTACATTGATGATTTTTTAGAAGTGTTAACGGAGATTATGAAAACATACGAGCCGTTTAAACATCGCTATATTATTCATCGGTATGGGATTGGTGGGAAAAATTGGCGCTATGATATTAAAGAGTTAATGATGTATGACAATAAAACGAAGCCTACAGAATTATTTTATCGGTATGTGGATATTGAGAAAAATCAATTACAAATACAAAAGGCAATTGATTATGTGGCATTTGTGGCGAGAGATAAAAAGACATTGCATAATTTACGTTTAGCACATGCCTATGCCGTGCTTGTAAATGTTAAGTTAATCAGTCCAACAAAGTTTTTTGTATTAAGGGATAAAGGGCGAACAGGTAAAGGGCTATTTATTGAAACATTTAAAGCATTTTATGATGAGGGGTTTAAGCGAGTAAATTTTGATGCTTTAGTATCCAAACAATCGTTTGAACGGAGTAACGCTATTTTTAATCTAATCGGTGCACATTTCCTATACGCCAATGAAACAGGGGCTATTGATAGCGAAAAAATGCGATTTATACGACCAGTTGCAACAGGTGAAACGCTCATGGGTCGAGGGATTGGGGCGAATATGATAGATGTAAAAATTGATGCGCCTTTCTTTTTAGATACAAATGAAAATGTAAATACTGGAGAATTAAAAGCGAATAAGAGCCGTATGGTAAGAATTGCATTGAAAGACAGACCAGACAACGAAACGGATACACAACAAAAGGCTATTTTTAAACCATGGTGGGATTTTATAGCGCCTCATGGTGTACCGTCATTAAGTGCTAGCGTATCCTTTTTCATTGCCAGTTTAGAATATTATAAATTCCAAAATAGACAAATGGAGTTTGAAGATGTGGGACTAGCAAACTATTTAGACGCTAGCGAGTTAAGCAATACGCAAGAGATTTTATTAATTGGTATTGATAAATTTGGTTACATGCTTTTGAATGATTCGTTAATAAGACGTGCGATTATAGAAGATTATGGAAATACAAGAAACAAACTTTTTAAAAGCGATGTACAAGCAATTGGAGTTAAGCACAATCACTCGATGTGGTTAAAAGAAATCGAACAAGTTGTAAAAGTGTATAAGGTCAATAATAAAGAACTGTTTAAACAAACCCTAGAATTATTTGACGATGATACAAGGGAGGCAATTCTCGAACAGATAATAAATTTTGAAAATGACGATGAAAGTGGATGATTTAACCATAACCTGTTTTTAGGTTATAACGCCATTTTTACAGGTTATCGCAGGTTATACAGGTTATATTTTTAGAGTTTTTAGAACTTTATAACCTAATATAACCTAATATAACTTAATGTATAACCTAAAGAATGTGATTATATCAAGCATTATAAGCTATAACCTAAGTAACCTATAAAGTAAATGCAATAATTTATACAAAAATGAAAACCTTGATAAATCAACATTCTTGATGACGGAAAAATATTTTTTTCTTCTTATAGGGGGCGCTTAGGTTATTGGGTAAGGCAAAAAGGTAGGAGATGAGAAAATGAACGGTTATGAAATTGCGTTGGCTTTACTTGGTGAGGGGATTCAAACAATCCCCCTAAGTCAAACCAAAATGCCATTATTTAAATTTGCAAACATCCCTATCACAAAAGAGTTGATTGAAGCAAACAAAGAATTGTATCAAAGAGCTAAGGGGTTAGGTTGGTTGTGTCGTGGGTATTGGTGTATTGATATTGATAGGCATGGTACAAACGGTTTTGAAAGCATTAAGCAAAGTAAGTATGTAGACGAATTACGAGCCAATGCACAAAAGACAATGGTGCAACATACACCGTCTAAAGGCATGCACCTAGTTTTTAAAAAACGTGAGGGTGTGGAATATCGACAAAAGATTAACTACTTAGACGGTGTAGACATTAAAGCACAAGACAATAATTATTTTGTCATGTTTGGCAGTCAAACCGCCAAAGGTGTTTACACATGGAACGAAAAAGAGCCTATAGTCTATGTGGGGGAGTTTGAACAAGAGATATTTAAAACCAAGCCAAAACCAGCAGCACAAACGTATGGATATTTTGGGTTGATTCCAAAATCTAGCAATAGTAAAGGTGGATTAGGCAAACAGGCATATCAACGAATTATAAGCGGTACGAGTATAATGCGTAATAATGATTTGTATTTAGCAAGTACTTATGCAAAGAGTTGTGGCATTAGTTTAGAGCCGTTAAAAGTTTTGATTGGTGATGATTCAAAAGGTGATGTATTCACCGAAGAAGAATGGTACGCAACGGTTAACAGTGCCAATAATATGCCATTGCGTTAATAGCTATAGAATTGATTTAAATGGGTGTGTTAGACGTTTAAACTATTAGGACATGTAAAACATCATCTAAGGCATAAAACAGTGCTAGAGCGTTCTGAATGATGATTTTAAGAAAGGTATACCCCCATAAGAAAATTTTTCCGATTTTTCCAGCTCTTTCAGCGGGGGCACTCTCGATTAAATAAAAGAATAGTCAATCACTCACGAAAGGGGGACAAAATACATGACAATCAAAGAAACCACGTTACAAGAGTTAGTTAAGCAAGGCTATATCATTTACTTGAAAGATGATAAAATAGTAAAAGAGAAAACACCAGTATTTGGCGAGATTACTCTTACTTATCAAGATAACAAATTGGTATTACTTACCAAAACAGAAACAAAAAAATAATCGCTATCTGAAACAATTGGGGGAGTACTAGATAACACGATGATGTTGTTATTTGGTACGTCTTTTTGTTGTTCAATAGCCTGTAAGTCTTCTGTTCATCTTCTGTTCACGATGTTCATTTTCTGTTCACGATGAGGTTCAGGCTAGGTAAGGCGAGAAAAAACCGTAAGGTTTTCGCAAGGTGTTGGGGAGGTATAGGGGAGGTATTGGGCTAAACATTGGTAAGGTTCAGATAAGGTAACAGACTTTTTAAACGGTGCAGAAGCAAACAGTGATAATTATATGGGGTGGTTTTATTTGCGTGATTGGAGAATACAGCAACTAAAATATTATTTAAACCTGCCAAAAGAAATCGCCTTACTCGAATTAAAAATAAAATCAGTTAGCGCCTATTTTTATGCTACACATTCCATTGTGGGTAATGGGGTGTATGATGACGCATTACAAAAGTATCAACGTGCGTTATCGGTTGAGTATTGTGTCACTGACATAATCGGAACTGAGAAAGCCTACGAGATTGAAAAGAACAAGCTAATTAGACGGCTAAAGCTATTCAATGAGGGTTTTACCGATGATGAGATTAAACGGCTTAGCGTTGATTTATACGCTGATTTGGAGTTGTTAGAAAAGGCGTTTGATTGGCTGGATGAATTAGAATACTATCACGAAGCGCAGAACGAAGAACGAAAAGAAGATAAAAACATTGTTGATGATGAGATGAAAGCCAAAGTAAACAACCTTGAATCAGAACTATTTAAATTGTTTGGAGTGTGACCAATGGCATTTTATGGAATAGCAACAGACCGCAATATGCAAGTGATTGTAAATGCTAATTATTTGAACTATATGGGCAGAGTAGCAACGTTCAAAGACTACGCTACACAAGAGGAAATAGAAAAGCTGGAAAGCCTATTAAAAGCGATTAAGCAATTGCCAATGTTACACGGCAAAATCATTGTGCTTAGATACTTCAAAATGGCAAGGTATGAAAAGAGTAAAGATAAAAAAATAAAGGTCATTAGAGATGTGTACCATGGTTTTAAGGGTAAAGCGGGCTTAGTTGATGAAGCGGCTAAAATTATCGGTATCAGTCAATACAACTTGAGGAAACTTGAATATGAATCCTATACGCTATTAGCTGAGTATCTACTTGCTGAAAAGTTACAGGGGTATCAATTAATCAAACCGATTGAAAAAAAGCATTACAGGGGCACAGTTGACGCATTACAGCAAGTGCTAGAGATATATCAAAAAGACAACACTGTAATCAATGTTCAAATGACATACAGTTATGGCGACTTTTATAATTTAAATTTTGATATTGAATTAGCTGAAAAGTGGGTGAAACGGTGAAAAAGTGTAAATTGTTGTATAGTGATAGCTTATTGGGTATCAATGAGGAGATTGCAGAGTTTAAAGCAACGTCAGAAGTATCACCCTACCACGTTGATAAAGTAAGGCATGACAATGGGCATTATAGTGCGTTGGTGTGGTATAGGGTTGATGAGACTAAGGGGGTAGCGAAATGTGACGCCCTAAATCGATAACGGTTGAAATGTTGATATTTTTTGGTGACGTTCTCATTAAAAGGTGGCTATGCTCCCATAAGTGACGCATTAAAAAAAAGACGCATCATAATTTTTTGGTTTATTATAGTCGTGCAACAGCCCTAGAGTTAAAATAAGTGGCACTTTTAGGTGTTTTAACCACTTAGGCATATGATTAGCCATTTAGGTGTAAAATGCTCTAGGGTGCGTTGTAGAGAGTGATTTTTGTGTGGGTGAATAAACTGCCTTGAAATAAAAAAAATAATCGTTAGTGTGTAATTACTAGCGTTAAAGAAGTGGCTTTTTAGGTCATGAATGATTAAACCCTAGCACGGTTTTTTGACTTCCCTTTGACTACCCCTTGAAGTGATTTGTAAACATGAATAGAAGTGAACAACTTTTAAAAATGCTGATATATCAAGGGTTTAGAAGTGTATGAATGTTGATGTAAGCATGCTTGTCGGATTGTAGGAATATATATAAATTTGTCTACTCAAATGGAATTAGTGCTATGCAGCATAATTTCGAGATGAGTAGACATTTTTTTGTTTGCACGAAATGGAAATTTCTATTTTTGATGATAATGCTAGTCAGATATGCTAAAATTAATGAGACAAAAATTAAAGGTGGCGATTTGAATGTATGAACCAAGTGAACACCGTCCCACTCAGGTGATTGTTGATTTGAATGCAATTCAACACAATATTCAGTATGTACAAACGAAGATGAGTGAAGAACAATTATTATATGTGACAGTTAAAGCAGACGCTTATGGGCATGGTGCGATTCCAGTAGCAAAAGCAGCTATTGAAGCTGGAGCTAAAGGTTTATTGGTAGCGACAGTTGATGAAGCAATTGAATTGAGACAAAATGGTTTTAGTCAAATTCCGATTTTGGTTTTAGGATTGACCGATCCACGTGGAATTGCTGAAATCTTACACTATAATATTACGATTACGGTATCTAGTCATGAATTTTTTGCTAGAGCCTATGAACAATTAGTAGCAACTAATCAATTGAATTTATTAGATGTCTATGTATTAAATGTTCATTTAGCGTTGGATACAGGTATGGGACGCATTGGTTTGCGTAGCGTGGAAGAAGTGCGTGAATTTGCACTAGAGATTCAACAGTATGCTTGGGTGAATTGGCAAGGGGTATTTACGCATTTTGCAACGGCTGGGGGAGGCCCTGAAGCCTATGTTGAAAAGCAATTTGACCGTTGGAAAACCTTGATTGAAGCTGTTCCAGAATCGGTGACGTATCGCCATTATGCGAATACGGCCATGGCGATTTGGCATCACCATTTGCAACCGAAATCGGATATTGTGCGTTTGGGTATTTCAATGTATGGCATGGATCCCAAAGATGAGCGAGATAATATTGAAACAGCCACGAATTTGCAGCCGGTAATGCAATTGATTTCTGAGATTATGCATACAAAACAGGTGGGCGCTGGCGAGTCGATCAGTTATGGTGCCCAATATACGACGACTGAAAGTGAGTGGGTTGCGACCGTTCCAATCGGTTATGCAGACGGTTGGCTGCGTCGCTATCATGTTATTGATGTTCTAGTGGCGGGGCATCGTTGTCCAGTAGTGGGTGTTATTAATATGGATCAAATGATGATCAAATTACCACATAATCTACCGGTTGGAACGACAGTAACGCTAATTGGAAAAGATGGGAAATTTGAAAATCATGTCAGTGATATGGCACGACAATTGGATACGATTAGTTATGAGATTTTCTGTAATATTAGTCGTCGAGTGCCACGTATCTATTTGAAAGATTAGGTGCAGCTGATGTATCAAGTTTTTCGAAAAGTTGTCGGTATAGCGAGTGAAAATACTTATGTCATCGTTAATGAGCGTAATGAAGCATTGATTGTTGATCCAGGTGCTCAAGCAGAGATGTTGATAAAATGGATAGAAGATAATCAATGGCAGCCTCAAGCAGTATTATTGACACATGGACATTTTGATCACATTGGTGCTTTAGATGCAGTGCGTCAACACTTTAATGTCGAAGCTTATATTCATCAGATAGAAGCAGATTTTTTAGTTAATCCAGTATTGAATTTATCGGCTGGAATGTTAAATCAGGAAGTACGACAACAGCCAGCACAACATTTGTGGAATAATACTGGCTTGCAGAAAATTGGCGCTTTTGAATTTCGTATTGAATTAATACCAGGGCATAGTCCAGGACATGTGGTCTATATATTTGAGCAAGCGTCGTTTGTGATTGCAGGAGATACATTATTTAATGGAAGTATTGGTAGAACTGATTTTTATTTAGGTAGTCTGTCAACATTATTAAGTGGTATTCGAACGCATCTGATGTGTTTAACTGATGACTTTATGGTTTATCCTGGTCATGGGGAAGCCACAACCATTGGAAAAGAGCGTTTGAGTAATCTGTATTTATAAAAAATAAAGTCATCCGGTGTGTCGGATGACTTTATTTGATTTTATAATGTTTAGTGCGATATTGCTTGCGTTGTAATAAGCGTTCTAAATCATTTAGTTGGACAATATCGAAATGGTCTGGCAGGATAAACAGTGCTTTACTTGGTGTTCCATAACTAGTTTCATCTAATGTCATTGCACTGACAATATCTGTATAGCGATTGATTAGTTTCGTTAGGCGATTTAACTCACCAGTTCGACCAGAAGAAATAATTTCCAATACAAATTTTCCTGTGTTCGAAATCCAAGCTTCTGCAAAAAAGTTTAATACAGTCGTATGTTCGATAATGCCAATAAATGTATTTTGTTCACTTAGTACGGCAATTTGTGGTAAATCACCGATGACGAATAATAAACGCAGTGCATTATCAGTTACACGAATGACTTTTGTCGTGTTTTTTAAAAAGCGAGTGACAGGTATCGTGGATAAGTCAGCATCGGGATAACGAAATAGATGCTGATAAATATGGTAGCGATAAATCGTTCCACGATAGATAGAATTAGTAGCATCAATGACTGGAGCACAACGCAACCCTTTAGATTCTAATAATTGAATCGCTTCTTGACAATTTAATTGTTCATGGATACACGTGAGCTTTTGCTTTGGTATGGTTAAAGCTTCAATCACTTGATGTACCTCCTTATTCTAGTTCGCTCAAGTTGGCTTGACTTTTACTTCAGAAGTCTCTTTTGTGCGACACTCGCATTACAGTGACTTCCGCCAGTGATTCAAGTCAGAATACTCTCACTTTACATAACTTCATTCACATTATATCAGATAAATTTAAAATGCTCAATCGCTTTCTAATTAAATATTAATCTAAATTGTGTTATTGATGTATTTGCTTTTTGAACTCTAGGTAGGAGGAATGATAGTAGAAATGAGAAGGTAAGAATGCATAGAAAATTTATGCAAAATGTACCAATATCACAACATCACACGAAAATCGCTATTGACAGCTAACCAAAAATAGAATATAATATTTAGATGCAAAGACGCATTTAATGAGTATAGAAATGACATTGAAATCTTGTCCAATGTTGGTTTCTAAAGGGAAAACAAAAGAATTGAGCCTAAAAGAATGAATGAAAAGCTCGCTTTTGTCTTTTTTTTGCCCAAAAATAGTGGTCATTATCAATTGTTAACAAAATGTAACATTGGAAATATTTTTGACACATTGCGTTTTAATAATTTGGAGGGGTGAATAGCTTGAGTCAGCATCATATTGTAAAATACGGTAAAAAAGCTCAACGTCGTAGTTATGCACGTATCGATGAGGTTTTAGATTTACCAAACTTAATTGAGATTCAAACTGATTCTTACCAATGGTTCTTAGATGAAGGACTTAAGGTTATGTTTGAAGATATTTCGCCAATAGTGGACCATTCAGAAAATCTTGAATTACATTTCATTGATTATGAATTTAAAGAAGCAAAATATAATTTAGAAGAGGCTCGTAGTCATGATGCCAATTATTCTAAACCGATCTACGTTACATTACGTTTGATTAATAAGGAAACTGGCGAAGTTCGTGAACAAGAAGTTTTCTTTGGTGATTTCCCAATTATGACTGAAATGGGAACATTTATTATTAATGGTGCTGAACGTGTTATTGTATCGCAATTAGTACGTTCTCCAGGTGTTTATTTCCATGACCGTACAGATAAAAAATCACGTCATAGCTATACATCAACAGTGATTCCAAACCGTGGTGCGTGGTTAGAATTTGAAACGGATGCTAAAGGGATTGCTTATGTGCGTATTGACCGTACTCGTAAATTACCAATTACGGCTATTGTTCGTGCATTAGGATTCGGTTCAGATGAAGAAATCATTGATATTTTCAATGAATCAGAATTATTAGAAGCAACAATCGAAAAAGATGTACATAAAAACATCACGGATTCACGTGTTGAAGAAGCCTTAAAAGATATTTATGAGCGTCTTCGTCCAGGTGAACCAAAGACGGCAGAAAGTTCACGTAACTTATTAACAGCTCGTTTCTTCGATCCACGTCGTTATGATTTGGCACCTGTTGGTCGTTATAAAATCAATAAAAAATTACATTTAAAACATCGTTTATTAGGATTAACTTTAGCAGAAACTTTAGTTGACCATGAGACAGGCGAAGTGATTTTTGAAGAAGGCACGGTTATGGATCAAGATAAAATTGATCAATTAACACCGTACTTAGATGCTAATATTAATTTAGTAACCTTAACACCGGCACCTGAGAGTGTGGTGGCTGAGCCGATTACATTACAAATTATTCGTGTCTACAATCCTGAAAATCCTGAACAAGTTATTAATTTGATTGGTAATGGAAATATCGAAGGTATCAAAGCCTTAACACCGGCTGATATTATCGCATCAATTAACTATTACTTGAATTTATCGCTTGGTATTGGAACAACCGATGATATTGACCACTTAGGAAATCGTCGTATTCGTTCGGTAGGAGAATTATTACAAAATCAATTCCGTATCGGTTTAAGTCGTATGGAGCGTGTTGTGCGTGAACGTATGTCACTACAAGATACCGCAACGATTACACCACAACAATTAATCAATATTCGTCCAGTTGTGGCAGCGATTAAAGAATTCTTTGGTTCATCACAATTATCTCAATTCATGGATCAATCAAATCCATTATCAGAGTTAACACATAAACGTCGTCTATCAGCCTTAGGGCCTGGTGGTTTAACACGTGACCGTGCCGGATTCGAAGTACGTGACGTTCACTATTCTCACTATGGTCGTATGTGTCCAATCGAAACGCCAGAGGGACCAAACATTGGGTTGATTAACAGTTTATCTTCTTATGCGAAAATTAACCAATATGGTTTTATCGAAACACCATACCGTAAAGTGAATAAAGAAACACGCAGTGTAACGAATGAAACAGTTTATTTAACTGCGGATGAAGAAGATTTATATGTTGTGGCACAAGCAAACTCTTTATTAAATGAAGACGGAACGTTTGTTAATGACATGGTAATGGCACGTGCAACATCTGAAAATATTGAAGTGCCAGTAAGTCAAGTTGATTTCATGGACGTTTCACCGAAACAAGTAGTTGCCGTAGCGACTGCATCGATTCCGTTCTTAGAAAACGATGACTCGAACCGTGCGTTAATGGGTGCGAACATGCAACGTCAAGCTGTGCCATTGATTAACCCAGTTTCACCATTAATTGGTACGGGTATGGAATATAAAGCAGCACATGACTCTGGAGCAGCCTTATTGTGTAAACGTGACGGTGAAGTCGTTTATGTAGATGCAAATCGTGTCAAAGTGAAAGTAGCAGACGGCTCAACAGATGAGTACCGTTTAACTAAATTTGCTCGTTCAAATGCTGGTACATGTTATAATCAGCGTCCAATTGTCCAATTAGGTGACAAAGTTGAAGCTGGCGAAATTTTAGCAGACGGTCCGTCAATGCAAAATGGGGAAATGGCATTAGGACAAAACCCATTAGTTGCGTTCATGACTTGGGACGGTTACAACTACGAAGATGCGATTATTATGTCAGAGCGTTTGGTAAAAGATGATGTGTATACATCTATCCATATTGAAGAATATGAATCAGAAGCTCGTGATACTAAATTAGGACCTGAAGAAATCACACGTGAAATTCCAAATGTTGGGGAAGATGCACTAAAATACTTAGATAAAAATGGTATTATTTCAATCGGTGCTGAAGTAAAAGACGGCGACATCTTAGTTGGTAAAGTGACACCGAAAGGGGTAACAGAATTATCAGCTGAAGAACGTTTATTACACGCAATCTTCGGTGAAAAAGCTCGTGAAGTGCGTGATACATCGTTACGAGTTCCACACGGTGGTGGTGGTATTGTCCACGATGTGAAAATCTTTACTCGTGAAAATGGCGATGAGTTATCACCAGGTGTTAATATGTTAGTTCGTGTTTACATTGTTCAAAAACGTAAAATCAATGAAGGAGATAAAATGGCCGGTCGTCACGGTAATAAAGGGGTTGTCTCTTTAATTATGCCGGAAGAAGATATGCCATTCATGCCTGACGGAACACCGATTGACATCATGCTAAACCCATTAGGGGTACCATCTCGTATGAACATCGGACAAGTATTAGAATTACACTTAGGTATGGCAGCTCGTCAATTAGGTATTAAAATTGCTACACCAGTATTTGACGGTGCAACAGAAGAAGATGTTTGGGCAACTGTTAAAGAAGCTGGAATGGAAACAGATGCGAAAACAACGCTTTATGACGGACGTACTGGTGAACCATTTGACCGTAAAGTATCGGTTGGAGTTATGTACATGATTAAATTAGCCCACATGGTCGATGATAAATTACATGCTCGTTCAACAGGACCTTACTCATTAGTAACGCAACAACCATTGGGTGGTAAAGCTCAATTTGGTGGACAACGTTTTGGTGAGATGGAGGTTTGGGCATTAGAAGCTTATGGTGCAGCATATACCTTACAAGAAATCTTGACTTATAAATCAGATGACGTTGTTGGTCGTGTGAAAACATATGAAGCGATTGTAAAAGGTCAACCAATTCCACGTCCTGGTGTCCCAGAATCATTCCGAGTTCTTGTAAAAGAATTACAAGCATTGGGATTAGATTTGAAAGTCTTAGATGCTAATGACGAAGAAATTGAATTACGTGATGATGACGATGACGATGATGTAGTAAACTACAATGCTTTGGATCAATATCGTCAAGAACAAAAACAATCAGAATCAAGTTTAGATGAAGAATTAATCGATGAGAGTGATTTTGAAGATTTAATTTCAGATGACGAAGACGAAGTTGAGGAAGAAGAAATCTTAGAAGACTTAATTGAAGAATAATGCATGGTGAGAGCGAGGATGTACTGGCTTGAACCACTGGAGTAAAACGTCGGCGTGCGAAAAGCGCACAGAGAGGTTTTACGAAGTGGAGGTCAAGCCAATCCGAGCGAACCAAAATAAAAGCCTTGGAGCCAGAAGAGTTATAGGCACTCTGAAAAATAAAAGGAGGTAGGCCCCTTGATCGATGTTAATAATTTTGAAGCAATGCAAATCGGATTAGCGTCTGCGGAAAAAATTCGTAGTTGGTCGTATGGTGAAGTAAAAAAACCGGAAACCATTAACTATCGTACATTAAAGCCGGAACGTGACGGTTTGTTCTGTGAAAGAATTTTCGGACCAACAAAAGATTGGGAATGTAGTTGTGGTAAATTAAAACGAGTTCGCTATAAAGGTCGTGTTTGTGATCGCTGTGGTGTTGAAGTAACGAAAGCAAAAGTGCGTCGTGAACGTATGGGACATATTGAATTAGCTGCACCTGTGACACATGTTTGGTATTTCAAAGGAATTCCAAGTCGTATGGGTTTGGTATTAGATGTTAGCCCACGTTATTTAGAAGAAGTAATCTATTTTGCCTCTTATATTGTAATTGATGCAGGTGATACACCATTAGAAAAAAAATCATTATTGACAGAAGCAGAATATCGTGAGAAAAAACGTGAGTACGGCGATCGTTTCTATGCAAAAATGGGTGCAGAAGCCATTAAAGAATTGTTAGAAGCTGTTGATTTAGAAAAAGAAGTTGCTGAATTGAAAGAAATTTTAAAAACAGCGACTGGTCAAAAGAGAACACGTGCAATTCGCCGTTTAGATATTTTAGATGCATTTAGAGAATCTGGAAACAAACCGTCTTGGATGGTAATGGATGTTTTACCAGTTATTCCACCGGATATTCGTCCAATGGTTCAATTAGAGGGTGGACGTTTTGCGACAAGTGACTTAAATGATTTATACCGTCGTGTTATCAACCGTAATAACCGTTTAAAACGTTTATTGGACTTAGGTGCACCAAGCATTATTGTTCAAAACGAAAAACGTATGTTACAAGAAGCGGTCGATGCGCTAATTGATAATGGTCGTCGTGGTCGAGCAGTAACTGGACCAGGAAACCGTCCATTGAAATCATTGTCACACATGTTGAAAGGAAAACAAGGTCGTTTCCGTCAAAACTTATTAGGTAAACGTGTTGACTACTCTGGACGTTCAGTAATCGTCGTAGGTCCAAACTTAAAAATGTACCAATGTGGTTTACCAAAAGAAATGGCGATTGAATTATTCAAGCCATTTGTGATGAAAGAATTAGTTGAGCGAGAAATCGCAGCGAATATTAAAAATGCTAAACGTATGATTGAAACACAAGATGATGCGATTTGGCCAGTAATTGAAGAAGTAATTCGTGAGCACCCAGTATTACTTAACCGAGCACCTACTTTGCACCGTTTAGGTATTCAAGCATTTGAGCCGACTTTAGTAGAGGGACGTGCGATTCGTTTGCACCCATTAGTATGTGAGGCTTTCAACGCCGACTTCGACGGGGACCAAATGGCCGTTCACGTACCATTGTCAGAAGAAGCACAAGCTGAAGCTCGTTTATTAATGTTAGCAGCACAAAACATCTTGAACCCTAAAGACGGTAAACCAGTTGTTACACCGTCACAAGATATGGTCTTAGGTAACTATTACTTAACATTAGAAGAGCCTGGACGTGTTGGAGAGGGATTAGTATTAAGTAGTGTTGGGGAAGCTGAAATTGCTTACCAAAGTGGTTATGCACATTTACATACACGTGTGGCGATTCCAGCTAAAGCATTAGCCGGCAAACCATTTACTGAATGGCAAAAATCACGTTTAATGGTAACGACAGTTGGTAAATTATTATTCAACGAAATTATGCCATTAGAATTCCCTTACTTGAATGAGCCGACAAATGAAAACTTAACGGTTCAAACACCAGATAAATATTTCTTAGAACCAGGTACTGATGTAAAAGCAGCGATTGCAGCAATGGATATGGTGCCACCATTTAAGAAAAAAGACTTTGGTAATATTATCGCAGAGGTCTTCAAACGATTCCATATTACAGAAACATCAGTCATGTTAGATAAGTTGAAAAACTTAGGTTACAAATATTCAACTCGTGCTGGTATTACAGTTGGGGTTGCCGATGTATTACGTTTAGAATCGAAAGCTGGTATTTTAGAAGAAGCACATAAACGTGTTGATAACATTACAAAACAATATCGTCGTGGTTTAATTACGGAAGACGAGCGTTATGAAAGTGTTATTCGTACATGGGAACAAGCTAAAGATAAAGTTCAAGAAGATCTGAAAAACTCATTACCACGCTTGAACCCAATTCATATGATGTCGGATTCAGGTGCCCGTGGTAACATTTCAAACTTTACCCAATTAGCTGGTATGCGTGGTAACATGGCTGCCCCAAGTGGTAAGATTATCGAGTTGCCGATTACATCAAACTTCCGTGAGGGATTATCTGTCTTAGAGATGTTTATCTCTACTCACGGTGCTCGTAAAGGTATGACAGATACGGCCTTAAAAACAGCCGATTCAGGTTACTTAACACGTCGTTTAGTTGATGTGGCACAAGATGTCATTATTCGTGAAGATGACTGTGGAACTGATAAAGGGATTGAAATCACTGAAATTGCAGACGGCAATAGCGTGATTGAATCATTAGAAGAACGATTAATTGGTCGTTATACTCAAAAAACGGTTCGTCACCCACAATCAGGTGAAGTAATTATCGGTGCAGATCAATTGATTACAGAAGATAAAGCAGCTGAGATTGTAGCAGCTGGTGTTGAAACGGTAACGATTCGTTCAGTCTTTACATGTGATACAAAACATGGTGTATGTAAACACTGCTACGGACGTAACTTAGCGACTGGTATGGAAGTTGAAGTTGGTGAAGCTGTTGGTACAATTGCAGCTCAATCTATCGGTGAACCAGGTACTCAGTTAACAATGCGTACATTCCATACGGGTGGGGTTGCCGGCGGTGGCGATATTACTCAAGGTTTACCACGTATTCAAGAGATTTTTGAAGCACGTAATCCAAAAGGTCGTGCGACAATTACTGAAGTATCCGGTGTGGTTGAATCAATCGAAGAAAAAGCGAATGACCGTTCTAAAGATATTACAATCGTTGGTGTCAACGATACGCGTAAATACAATGTGCCTTACCAATCACGCTTGAAAGTCAAAGAGGGTGACCAAGTAGAACGTGGACAAGCATTAACAGAAGGGTCAATTGATCCGAAAGAATTATTACGTGTAACTGATGTGATTACAGTTGAGAAATACTTATTACGTGAAGTTCAATCTGTTTACCGTGGACAAGGGGTAGAAATCGGTGATAAACACGTTGAGGTTATGGTTCGTCAAATGTTACGTAAAGTACGTGTTATGGATCCTGCGTCAACAAATATTTTACCAGGTGCTTTAATGGATATTGCTGACTTTACACAAGCGAACGTTGAAGCAATTAAAGCAGGTGAAGTGCCAGCGACTGCTCGTCCAGTGTTATTAGGTATTACGAAAGCAGCGTTAGAAACGAAATCATTCATTTCAGCCGCTTCATTCCAAGAAACAACACGTGTCTTAACAGATGCAGCGATTCGTGGTAAGAAAGATGTCCTATTAGGATTGAAAGAAAATGTTACAATTGGTAAATTAATTCCTGCTGGTACAGGTATGGCGAGATATCGTAAAATTAAGTCAAATCTTGAAGTGCCAGTCGATACGGTATTAGCAAGTGACATGACTGCTTTTGAAACGGAAACAGAAGTAGAAACACCAACTGTATAAGTTGAAAAAGAAAGAATCGATATTGGTTGATTTCTAACTTTTATTGATGAAATGCACAAAGCTCCTTGGTAGTGAAAAGTAGAAGATATTTTCTTTGCAGTTCGCTACCGAGGAGTAATTTTATGCAGTAGCTAATAACATTTTTTGACTTTAATCGTTAAAGGTTTAAATTTGAATGATTTGCACAGTAACTCTATCTTGTATATACTAAATAGTATAAGAAAAATAGATAGAGGTGGAGATGAGATTTGAAGGATAAATTAAGAGAAGTGACGATAGCTGTTGTACCAATTGTTATTCTAGTATTATTGATACATTGGTTTTTAGTTCCCTTATCGATGACGCAACTAAATTTATTTTTTTTAGGTGCACTTTTAGTATTAATTGGCTTAGCGATATTTTTATTAGGCGTCGATATTAGTGTGAGCCGAATGGGGTATTTACTAGGTCAGGGGTTAACAAAAAAAGGGAAAATCAGTTATATTTTATTAGGCGGACTATTCATTGGTTTTATTGTGTCGATAGCAGAGCCGTCTTTAACGATATTAGGGTATCAAATACAAGAAATGTCGCATAATGCACTTAGGCAGTTCACTGTCATTATGGTGGTATCATTAGGTGTGGCAGCAGCATTAGCAGTCGGTTTATTGAGAATTATTTTAAATTGGGATATTCGACGGCTTGTGATGATTGGTTATTTAATAATATTTGCTGTATCATTTTTTGTAGAAGAAGCCATTTTTACCTTTGCTTTTGATTCATCTGGTGCTACTACAGGGGCTTTAACAGTGCCTTTTGTATTGGCAATGAGTTCAGGTGTTTCCGATCTTTTTTCGAATGATAGTGAAGATGAAGAACGTAGTTTTGGTCTTGTGGGTATTGCTTCAATTGGACCGATTATTGCGATGCTATTACTGGGAGTATTTAATAAAGGTAATTTATCTGGGGATTTTCCAGAACCTGTGACAAAAGAATTATCCATTATGCGTGTTTTATTGAGTGAATTAGGAGATAGCATTCATCAAGTGATTTTAGGTGCCTTACCTTTAGTGTTGATTTTTGTTTTATATCACTTCTTTATTTCACGGCAATCAAAGCAAACATTTAAAGATATTATGTTTGGTTTAGGGTATTTAATGTTTGGTTTGGTATTATTTCTAACAGGTGTTTCGGCTGGTTTTATGCCGATAGGACAACATTTAGGAATGGCATTGTTTCATGAGCATTCGATGTTTATAATGGTTATGATTGGATTTATATTAGGTGTAATGGCGATTTTAGCAGAGCCAGCTGTCTATGTATTGATTGATCAAATTGAAGATACGACCGGTGGGACGATTTCAAGAACACTAGTGCTGATATTAATTGCAGTCGGTGTCGGTGTTGCGATTGCTCTTACGATTTTAAGAGTATTGATTCCAGCATTGAGATTATGGCATATTTTATTACCAGGATATTTCTTAGTCCTTTTATTTTCACGCTTCGTACCAAAATTATTTGTTGGTATGGGATTTGATTCCGGAGGCGTTGCGAGTGGGCCGATGACTGGAACGTTTATTTTTGCCTTTGTACAAGGAATTTCAATCGCAAATCCAACTGCCAATCCAATTATTGATGGTTTTGGTATGATTGCATTAGTGGCTATGGTTCCAATTTTATTTATTGAGTTATTAGGCTTTGTATATGTGTTGATTTCACGTAATCAACAAGATTAACTGAGGTGAAGTATAGTGAAAAATATTGATAAAGATCCCATGCAATTAGCGATTGCAGTATTAAATCATAATGACGGCGTTCCATTTGTAAAGGAAGCAATAAAATTGGGATTAATGGGAGGTTTAATTAGCCCAGCTACTGGATTAATTGGCTCTCCTTTACTGAATTTACTGTCAATTCGACATGATCGACGGGATTTCGTGATGATGTTCGAGCGAAAAAGTATTATGGAGCCGGCGATTCAATCTATTGTCAAACAATTTAAAATGGATAAGCCTAATCATGGTGTAGTCTTCGTCTTAGATACAAAATTTAATTTGCGTCGTGATTGTTTGATAGGAGCAAATGATTGGAATAATGTTCATGCGGATCATCAGTTAGTCTTTATTACGTTTAAGCATGGTCGCTCGAAAGAAGTTATTGAAAAATTAACACAAGTTTCTACGGCTGGAGCAACGATTTTTACAGGGAAAGGCGAACATGTCGCAGAACGACAGCAAATGCTCGGTCTGTCGTTCTCGCCACAAAAAGATGTCGTGATGAGTGTGGTTGAAAGTCAACAAGTGCCAGATGTCTTTAATGCGATAGAAGAAGCATTCTATTGTTCAAATACAAAAGGAATGTCGGTCTTTAGTTTGGAACTGAATTCTTTTTCACAGGAAAAAGAAGTAGTCGAACCACTTAATATGCCAAAGAAATCGTTATTGATTTCAGTAGTGAGTGAAGAATTAGAAGAAGAATATTTAAAAATTATGAAAAAACATCGTATGAATGGTGGTACGAGCATTAAGGGGCATGGCTCAATTTCACCGGAAATGATGGAGCGTATTTTTAATATTACAGTCAATCCGCAAAAACGCATTTTATTTACAGTAGACGATACGAATAAAGTACAAGAGGCTTATGAAGATATTTTGCAGACGAAAGCAATGAATGAAAAGCATCGTGGTATTTTTCTAACTATACCAGTGCAACAAGCCTATGGTATGTATGATAAAACGCAGCAACATGATTAATCATTAAACAAAGTTGGGTCAACTTAGATTGCCAGTACACGAAATGAGTACGGCTGGTAAATGAGTTGCCCAACTTTTTTATTGATAGGCAAATAATAATGCTACAACATATCCTGTTACAATACAAGGAATAAAGGGAATGACGGTTTGCGTAGAGTGACCTAATTGTTTGCGTACGGCAATCCATATTAAGCCTGTCATGGAAGATGTAGCCAATAATATCGGTATTGCTTGAACGGGTAATGTGAGTGACAATATAGCAAATAATTTACTGTCAGCACCCCCTAACCAATTAGGACGTATCAAAATAATGCTCTCTAGTATGAGCCATAAACAGAGTGAAAACAATAGATTTTGTGGGTATAAAGAGTATAGGTAAACAGATAAAATAAACGAAATGAATAGCATTATCCATGTCACTTCTAAATAAACTAAATCATAAATAGCGAGTAGTAGTAGCCAACTCACTAGTATTGATACAACTATCGCATGCGAAATGCTGAGTGAGATTAGGACAGGATACAGCAATATAAAGAGTAGACTGCACCAAAGTTCAATTAAAAGATAGTGATGTGAAATGGAACGGTGGCAGCAAGGAGTTTTACGATAGATAATCGCTGAAAATATTGGAATGAGCTGCGACCATTTTAATGGAGTATGACAGAAATCACAGTGTGAGCGTCGTGAATGAAAGAGGGTACGGTGTTCGCAAATAAAGGTATAAAAAGAACCTAAAATAGCTCCTGAACAAAATAGTATTAACATACGTTGCTTCCCCCAAAACTTGTATTCTATAAAGATAGATACACGTTTAGAGCTGAAAAAACTTGTAACTAGAATAAAATTGGGACTGGGAAGAAAGTCCATAGATTTCAACAAATCGCATTGAAGATACTAATCTTATCATTCGATTTGCCAGAACTTTTGACTTTTTTCCCAGTCCCTGTTTGATTAATTTGACTCTTTTTCAGGACGGAAATAATTTTCTTTTTTCATATCTTGAAAAATAATATGAATATTTTCTTTTGGGGCATTGGCATGCTTTGAGATAGTCTCACGAATTTCTTGAGCTATTTTCTCTTTTACTTCTTGACTGCGTCCTTCTAATAATTCGATATGAACAAATGGCATGGTTCAATTCATTCCTTTCGTTTACGCATGATATTGACGTACAAATGTTTCGATACGTTCCATAGCAGCTTGAAGTTGTTCCATGCTGGCAGCGTAACTCATTCTAAAGTGTTGTCTACCAGCTATACCGAATGCAGAACCCGGAGTGACACCGACTTTGCCTTCGTGAGCGAGTGCCAAACAAAATTCTACATCATCACCGTCAAACCAATCCGGCACTTTAACGAATAAATAAAAGGCACCTTGTGGGTGTAATGTTTCGATGTTTAATTTGGCAAATGCGTCCATTAAGAAATCACGACGTTGTTTATAAATTTGTTTCATTTCTTCAATGGCATCATCACCATGGTCGTAGGCTGCAATACTCGCATATTGCATTTGCGAATTTGGTGTGTTAACCATTGCTTGATGTACTTTAAACACTTGATTGATTAATGATTCAGGCCCTGCAATACAGCCACTACGCCAACCTGTCATCGCATGCGATTTAGATAGACCATTAATTAATAATGTTCGCCCAGGTAATAGGCTAGCAAAGGATACATGCTTGTGTTCATAAGTTAATTCAGCATATATTTCATCTGAGATGACCCATAAGTCATACTTTTCAATAATTGGAACTAATGCAGTTAATTGTTCCAATGTATAAGTAATACCTGTTGGGTTAGACGGATGATTTAATAAGAGCACTTTTGTTTCAGGATGTGCTTTTAAAGTATTTTCAAGTAGTTCAGGGGTCAAGATAAAATTCGTTTCACTGACGTCGACAGCGACCATTTCAGCATGAGCTAATTGTACTTGAGTTGAATAAATCACATAGTTTGGTGACGGCGTAATTACTTTATCACCCGGATTAAGTAATGATAATAGTGTCGCAAATAAAGCAGCCGTCGGGCCAGCAGATACAATAATTTCGGTATCGGCCGCATAATCTAATTGATATTTACGTTTTAAATAACGTGAAATGGCTTGACGTAATGGTAATAAGCCTCTGGAATGTGTATAGCCATTCAAATTAGAATTAATAGCATCAATTGCTGCCTGTTTAATAAATTCTGGCGTTGCAAAATCAGGTTCACCCAATGCTAACGGAATTAAATTTTGAATATTGCTAATTTTATCATTAAATGAACGAATTGGACTCGACTGGAGTTTTTCTAGTTGAACATTTATATTCATTCATCCACCTTCTTTCTTATGTATTTGTACCGTCATTGTATCATAAATGTGGCAAAATAACATTTGATAAGGAAAAATTATAGTGTCTTTATTAACAATGGTGTTACCTATAACCCATAATAATAATCGTGTATTACTCGAGTCATTGACTCAAGGGCAAATATGGGCTATTCTAAACAAGTAAATTAAATAATCAATGCGATGAAGTGAAGAGTAAATAAATGATTTGTTTTTAGAGAGCGCAAGTAAGGTGAAATTGCGTAACAGATATTTATTGAAGATGGTCACAGAGCAAGTTAGTCTGAATGCATAAGCAATAAGATTAGCCGGGTACTACCGTTAAAATGGCACAGTATAAACAATTGATTTGTACTGGTTGAGATCAAATATGTGAGTATTTGATGAATAAAGGTGGAACCACGAAGTAATGCTCTCGTCCTTTAAGACAGGGCTTTTTATTTTTGCTTACAGGGGACACTGGAAAAGTACCTAGTTGGCATTATAAGATTATTTTGAGATAGGAGGAGATTGAGTGATTGAATTAACAGACATTGATGTCGTGTTTAAACAACAAGACCGAGTTGTGACAGCTGTACAAGATGTTAATTTATCAATTGAACGAGGCGAAATATTTGGAATTGTCGGCTACAGTGGTGCCGGTAAAAGTACATTAGTTCGTACGATTAATTTATTACAACGACCAACTTCAGGTAAGGTAATAGTAAATGGACAATCTTTATTGGATTTAACAACCCCTGAATTACGACAAGCACGTAAAAAAATCGGAATGATTTTTCAGCATTTTAACTTAATGGAGTCACGAACTATTTTTGAAAATGTAGCGTATCCTTTAAAGGGAAGCGGCTTATCGAAAAGTCAAGTGGCGGAAAAAGTTGCGGAGTTACTAAGTTTAGTAGGATTGAAAGAGAAATCAGATAGCTATCCTAAACAATTATCTGGTGGACAAAAACAACGTGTCGCAATTGCCAGAGCATTAGCGAATGATCCGGATGTTTTATTGTGTGATGAGGCAACGAGTGCGTTAGATCCGAAGACAACGAGTGCGATTTTAGCCTTATTAAAAGAACTTAATGAAAAACTGAATTTAACGATTGTGATTATTACTCATGAAATGGGTGTTGTAAAAGATTTATGTGATCGTGTCGCTGTTATGGAAAATGGACGTGTGTTAGAACAAGGAACAATTTTAGAAATCTTTACACGACCACAAAAACCATTAACAAAAGAGTTTATTGATACTGCTACTCATTTCGATCAAGAAATTGAGTTAGTATTGAAACATCCAGAAACGATTCGGATTAGTCAAGATAGTGAATTAGCCAGATTGACTTATACCGGAGAAGAAACGACGCAACCATTTATTACTTCTTTAATTAAAGAATTTGGATTGGAAATTAATATTTTATACGGACACATTGAAATTATTCAAAATACACCGGTTGGAAATTTGTTGGTTGCCTTAAAAGGAGAACCTGAGCAAATACGCCTAGCGAAACAGTATCTCAATGAACATCGAGTGAGTGTTGACTCCGTACAGGTGATATTCCAACATTATTTGCAAAAGGAGGGTGTTAATTAATGCAAGCATTGATTCAATGGTATGCAAATCATTTTCCGAATGCGTTTGATTTAAATGATGAAATTATCGCAGCAACATGGGAAACTATTTACATGTTAGGATTGACGATTGTATTTGCTGGAGTTTTAGGGCTATTATTTGGGGTCATCATTACGGTCACTCATGAGGGTGGTATTTTAGAAAATAAAGTGGTGTACAAAGCACTGGATACATTGATAAATATTTTCCGGTCAATTCCGTTTATTATCTTATTAGCGTTATTGATTAATGTTACACGCTTTATTGTCGGACGCACAATTGGTTCAACAGCAGCGAGTGTTCCGATTATTATTGCGACTATTCCATTTTTTGCAAGGCAGGTTGAAATTGCCTTGTTAGAAGTAGATGCCGGAGTAGTTGAAGCAGCTCAAGCTATGGGGTCTAGCCCACTGGATATTATCTTCCGTGTTTATTTACGAGAGGGATTGCCAGCATTACTTCGTGTTAGTGCATCGACAGTCATTAATGTGATTGGCTTAACGGCTATGGCAGGTGTTGTCGGTGGTGGTGGACTAGGAACAATTGCGATTGCTCGTGGGTATAATCGTAGTCGAATGGATGTTATTTTAGTCGCTACGTTTTTAATATTAGTGATTGTGTTTATCAGTCAAGTAATCTTTAATTGGATAATCAAAAAAATAGAACATTAATAAAACAGGGTGCTCTGAAGTAGATATCAGACTAACTCGAATGAATTAAAATTAGGAGGAAATTAATATGAAAAATTGGATTAAATTTAGTGCAGCATTATTAGCAGCAGGGGCATTTGCAGCTCCATTAGTATCAGCAGAAGAGAAATCTTTTGAGGGTGAAAAAGTTACGGTAGGTCTTGTTTCTGGGCCAGCTGAAGATGTGTGGAAAGTTGTTTCTGAAAAAGCAGCTAAAGACGGTATTGAAATCGAAGTCGTATTATTTACAGACTACAACCAACCGAATGAAGCTTTACAAAATGGGTCAATTGACTTAAATGCTTTCCAACACGTTGCCTTTTTAAATAACTGGAATGATTCAAACAAAGGTGATTTGACACCACTAGGCTTTACTTTTGTATCACCGTTTGGTATTTACTCAAATAAAGTAGCTAGCTTAGACGAATTACAAGACGGTGCAACAATTGCGATTCCAAATGACCCAACAAATGGTGGACGTGCGATTTTAGCATTACAATTAGCTGGTATTATTGAAGTAGACCAATCAAAAGGTGTGTTAGTGACGCCAAATGATATTACAAGCAATCCTAAAAACTTAAAATTTGAAGAATTAGATGCAGCACAATTAGCAGCTGTTTTACCAGATGTTGATGCAGCAGCAATCAATACGAACTTTGCTACTGACGCTGGATTGAAATTAAGTGATGCGATTTTCGTAGATGCTGATTACCCTGATAAATTAAATGAAGCATATAAAAACGTGATTGCAGCGAAAAAAGAAAATGCTGAAAATCCATTATTTAAAAAGATTGTAGAATACTATCAAACAGAAGAAGTAGCACAAGCCTTATTTGATACAACAAATGGTGGCGACAAACCAGCTTGGGAAAATGCACCAGTTATTAAAGAATCTAAGAAAAACTAATTAAGAAAAGAGGATATAAATTATGAAATTCAATTGGAAAAAATTAAGTATCGCAACAATCGCAACAATTTTAACGGCTGGTGTATTACCAGTAGCACATGCAGAAGACAAACCATTTGAAAATTCAACTGTAACTGTAGGGGTTGCAGGTGATGATGAAGTTAAAGTATGGGAATATGTAGCAGAAAAAGCAGCTAAAGAAGGCATTAAAATCGAAGTAACATTATTCAATGATTACGTGCAACCAAACGTAGCTGTAGCCAATGGCTCATTAGATTTAAATGCGTTCCAACATATTGCTTACTTAAATGAGTGGAATAAAGAAAATAAAGAAAACTTACAACCAATCGGCTTTACCTATGTATCGCCAATGGGTATTTACTCAGAAAAAGTAAAAGATTTAGCAGACTTACCTGAAGGTGCAACGATTGCGATTCCGAATGACCCAACAAATGGTGGACGTGCATTGTTAACTTTAGAGTTAGCTGGTGTGATTGAAGTTGATGATGCGGCAGGAATCTTACCGACTGTTAAAGATATTACAAAAAATGAGAAAAACTTCAAATTTGAAGAGTTAGATGCTGCACAAGTACCAGCTGCTTTAGCAGATGTGGATGCTGCTGTAATTAACACTAACTATGCGTTAGATAATAATTTATCAATTAAAGATGCTGTTTTCTCAGATGTTGAAAAATTAGCAGAAGTAAGTGAATCTTATAAAAACGCAGTTGTTGCTCGCGAAGATAAAGCGAAAGAAGAATTATTCTTACATGTAGTTTCTCTATACCAATCAGATGATGTTGCAGAGAAAATTGCCGAAATTACTAAAGGTGCGAATATCGCAGCTTGGACAAATGAAAATTAATTAGTAAGCATTAAGAGAGTAGCTGGTGGCTGCTCTCTTTTTATGTGATATAATGTGGGCGGATTGGAGTGATAATATGCAAATTATTCAATACGAGCAGCTGACTTTAGAGCAGCAACAAATGATGCGAGTGTTAGAAAGAGTGGTGCAGTCCCATGACCAGACAAAGAGACAGATTTATTTATCGAATCAATACAATGCAAATCTTTCAATGCCGTATGCCTTTTTGGCTGCTGAAGATGGCCAACTCATCGGTTTTGCAGTGATTTATGCTGAAGACGATGAAGTGGCTGAAATATCGCTATTAGTACACCCTAATTATCGGCAACGTGGTGTGGCAACGCAGTTGATTCAATCGGTAAAGGTAGTTTGTTCGCAGTATCAGCTCACTAAAATTATTTTTAATACGGAAAAACGCTTTATGCAAAATAATTCAGAATGGGCGAAAAAATATTATATTGATGCTGGCAGTGTCAATGAGTATTTAATGGAATGGCAGCGACAGGATATGTACAGTGCTGAACAGGGAAGTCGAGTGGATGTTTCGGTAGCTACATTGACAGATTGTGACAGTATCGCAAAGGGATTGGCACAAGCATTTGAGAGTACGGAAGAAATTGAACGACGTTACGCTTTGGAAAGTATTCGAGATGCTGATACGATTCAATATGTAGTCAAAGATTTACAACAACAGATTGTAGGGGTTTGCTCAGTGGATTGTCGTATTGAGAACTTATATTATTTATTTGCTCTATGTATTTTTCCGAAGTTTCAAAGAAAGGGATATGGACGTGAAGCAGTTAAACAAATCATTGCGTTACTACAAGAACAGGATTCAAAGGCTAAAATAAAATTGGCAGTTGAAGTTGATAATGAGGCAGCGATACATTTGTATCAACAATGTGGCTTTAAACGGATTGCTGAACTAGTTGCGCTTGTGGAAAAATAGGTCAATAAGAGAAATTAAGTGAATTAACATCGGAGTGATTGCTTAATTAATTGAATACTTATTGGGAATAAGATGTGTTATACTATTTGTATAATAAAGTCACCCATGTTTGTTATTGAAATAAATTGAAAGTGCAATTACATGGCTATGATAAAAGTCATAAAGGAGTCGATGTAGAAATGAAAGTACTAACATTTGGTGAAATGATGTTAAGATTGAAAACACCTAATAATGAACGTATTTTGCAGGCGCAGAGTTTTGAAGCGAGTTATGGTGGAGCAGAAGCTAATGTAGCGATTTCTCTTGCTGTATTAGGAAATGAAGTTGCCTATTTGTCTAAGTTTCCACGTAATCTCTTGGGGACAGCAGCAGAAAATACATTAAAAAAATATGGTGTGGATACGAGTAAACTGTTAAAAGGCGAGGGACGTTTAGGGACTTACTATTTTGAAAAAGGTGCCAGTGTTCGTTCTACTAATGTTATTTACGACCGAAAAGGAAGTGTACTGGAGCAAGCGAAAGCTGATGAGTTTGATTGGAAGACTATTTTTGCAGATGTTGATTACTTCTATCTTTCTGGTATTACACCTGCAATATCGAAAGAAATGCAAAAAGCGTGTTTAGCAGCGTGTTTGTATTGTAAAGAACAGAATATCCCGATTGCACTAGATTTAAACTATCGTAGCAAAATGTGGTCAACGCAGGAAGCACAGGAAGTAATATCAATAATAATGCAATATGTGACGATTTGTATGGCTCATGATGAGGATTTTGAAGCGACACTTGGAATTAAAGCATTTGATGGGGATAGTTCTCGTGGAATCAACCAAAAAGAAACTTTTAAATCAGCTATGCGTGAAGTGCAGCAAAGATTTCCTAATATAAAAATGGTTGCTAGCGTTTTACGGAATATCTACTCAGTTGAAGACAGCCAATGGAGTGGGCTATTGCTCAAAGATGATACTTTTTATGAAACTTCAATTTATGATGTCCATGTCATGGAGGGAGTTGCAGCAGGGGATGCTTTTGGTGCTGGTTTGCTGCATGGTATTTTGCATCAATATGATAATCAAAAATTGATAGACTTTGCCTTGAGTGCCAGTGTTTTAAAATTAACTATTACTGGTGATTTAAATTTGGTTTCAGAGGCAGAAATTATGGCTGCTATGAATACGAATGCTGCTACGAGATTATCACGTTAATTAAAGTGTGTGAGCAAGACGCTGACATATTTTCATAAAAACGCTGAAAAAGAGAGTCCAACTTTTTCAGCGCTTTCAGCAGTGTTAATATTAAAATAGGCGTTCCTGCACATAAAAATTACGGTCGTTATAGTCAGTTGTGTAGGTGACCAAAATCATTCGTTGATTATCGTCTAATTCATCAGCCGGAATCTGTTCAAGTTTCTCAATTAGTTGCTGAGGGAAATACAATCGTAAATCTCCCTTAAATTTACCAGCGAGTGAATTGACTAAGGCGCTGACTTGTGATAATTCAACAAGTTTATTCGTTTTAGAAAGTAATTCAATTTGAGTGCGTTGTTTGTTTTGATTTGGACGATAGTAGTCGTATGGTAAATCAAAACTACTATTAAGTCCAAAGTAATACTCGGGGTCGAATCCATGCAGCATCATTTGCTCTTCTAAGGCAATCGATAGTGGTTCTGCATCGTTCTCGCTAATAATCAATGATTTAAACGGCTTACGATTGACGAAGCGGTAAGCTAAGTCTGATAATATCGCATCGTCTTCATGTACCCACATAGAAAAATAGGTACTCATCACATGGTCATCTAAATGTAAATAATCGGATAATGTCCAGTTTCCCTCTAAAAATGGCTTGAGCAAACCAGACGGTTGTTTCATTTGCTGTTCGTTTTCGATATAACATAATTTGGCACGATGAAGTAAGCTTTTCAGTACTTGTTCCATGCCACGTGACACGCCATGGAAATATACTTGCATGTACATTTGATAGCGGCTGACAATATAGTCTTCTACTGCGTGCATTCCGGAATAGTCAAAGGTAATTTGATTGTTATACGGACGAATTACACGTAAAATACGGGTTAAATCAAAGGTTCCATAACTAACGCCAGCATAATAAGCATCTCGTAGTAGGTAATCCATACGGTCGGCATCTACTTGACTACTAATAATTTGAACCACTTGTTGATTCGGATAGGTTTTATTGATAACAGCTGCCACTTTTTTAGGAAAATCATCGCCAAAATATTTGAGCACTTGATTAATCTCTGTTTCAGGTGACGTAATAATTTGTTGTGTTAACTGCTCATGGTCAGTATTAAAAATCCCCTCAAAAGTATGTGAGAAAGGACCATGACCAATGTCATGCAATAATGCTGCACATAAGCTAACCATGTATTCATCGGTCTGCCATAGTCCGTCATTAGCTTGAACAGACGGATATTGGCGCTCGAATTTATCAATGATGCGACGTGTAATCTCATATACTCCTAGCGAATGATTGAAACGAGAATGTTCAGCACCATGGAATGTAAAGGAAGATGTCCCTAATTGTTTGATGCGACGAAGTCGTTGAAATTCACGTGTATCGATTAATTTTAAAATAATAGCATCATGAATATGAATATAACCATGAACAGGGTCACGAAATACTTTTTCCCGCTTCAATTTTTGTGCAGCTACTTTTTCTAAAAAATCACTCATGACTAAAGCCTCTTTCTAAAATAATGATTGGTTTCGTTGTTCAGATTTCTGTAACATTGATTGAAATAGTGTTGATTGAGCTAAATGGCTTGTTTCCAGTGTTTGAATCGGACGCTGTTGTGAAATCGTATCGAGTAACAAACGTTCGAATGATTCGACTGTAAATGGAGCGTCAACAAAATCGTTGACTGTTGCCATAACGGCAGCTTGAACATCTGGATAATCGTTTGTTGCAGCACTTCGTTGATAGAAGTCATGAATTAAATTTGCACGATTTAATTGATTGCCATTGACGCTAATATAAGCAGCAGTTGCGACTCCATTTTTAAAACGACGTTGTGCAATGCCACCAATTTTTTGTTGATTAATGACTATATCATATTTACCGGGGCAATAAGATTGTGGTACTTCGTAGCTTTCGACCGCTAATCCAAATGGTAGCAGTGCATTACGAATCCAATAAATCATTTGTTCATATGCCTCATCGATTGATAGTGGACAGTGTGTGGTATCACTAATATAGGAAATATTTAAGGTTCCTGGGTCACTGACAACAGCTAAACCACCATGTGCACGTAAAATTGGTACATGCTGTTGCTGTAGTAAAAATTGAATACCGTCACTTAATTGATTTAGCTTTGTATCTTTAGGACCAAGGATGACTGTCGGCTGTTCTATATGATACGTATGAATAATGCCATAGGGTGGAGTAGCCTGATTCGTTTTGTTTAGCTCCTGAATATACCGGATAAAAGTATCTTGCCAAGCTAGACATTCCGTTCCAGCTGCAATATGATTTCCTGAACCAATTGATGTATAGAGCCACTGATGTGCATTAAAAAATTCAAGCATGAGATTCTCCTTGTTCATAAAAATATTGCTATTAAAGCTATTATAGCAAATTATTTGAGTTTTACACTATTATCTATTAAGAAATTCGATTATAATTGAAGAATAAGAGTTTTTTTCGAGGTGTCTTAATAGACAAAGGAATCAAGGGAGTGAATCGGTGGAAAAGAAGAAAACCTTTATAGAAGTCCAGCAAAAAGTACGTGATATGGAAACGAAACAAGTAGAAGTATTTAAACATCAGACAGAAGCGATGTGGTATGAACTTTCAACCTTTAGTAAAATTGTCTATCAGGATGCACAAAATCAGACAGTTGAAGTAAAATGGATGCCAAACCAATCTCATCTTGAAATCAAGTATGGGCAGAACCGATTTATGTTTGATATAAATCATTCTACGTCGATGTTGTATGCTACAGCTCAAGGGCAAATTCCTTTAGTGGTAGTGACCAAGCAACTAACAATCCGACAAAATCGCTTATCAGTCACGTATCAACTTCTTTCTGGTGAAGAAGTAATGGGACAATACGAATTTCAATTGATTTATCGTAGATAAATCGGTAATATAATAAAGTACAAAGAAAAAGGAAGTGATTCAATGGAATTAAAGGCATTTGAAGGACAAAACCTTGAAGAATTATCTTTAATTGAAGTAGCACATGAAATTCTCGTTCAAAAAGGTGATGTTATTGAATTTAATGAATTATTATTAATGATTCAAGAATTTCTTAAATTAGATGAGTCAGCATTAGAACAGAATATGGTTCGTTTTTATACTGACTTGAATATTGACGGACGTTTCATTTCGTTAGGTGAAAACCGTTGGGGATTACGTTTATGGTATCCAATTGATTCAATCGATGAAGAAACCATCACATCAGCTGAAGAGGAAGCTCCAAAACGTCGCCGTAAAAAACGTAAAATTAATGCGTTTGGTGATGATGAGGATATGATTGATTACAATGATGATGATCCAGAAGACGGCGAAAGCTATGATGAAGACGAAGACTTTGATGAAGATAGTGATATGGATGATATCGCTGACGTTGTCGCAGCTGAAGATTTAGATGACGACGATGAAGATGAAGAATTAGAAGTTTACGCAAGTGATTTATCGAATTTTGACGATGAAATCGATGAAGATGCTGAATTTGAAAACGAAGATGATGAAGAAGATGATGAAGAATTAGACGAATACGATGATGAGTATGAGGATGATGAATTCGAAGACGAATAGTTAATTCTTTCATTCGATTTTTTGAATAGCATGTGGCTTAGATGAAGCTGCATGCTATTTTTTAATAGGAAAGTGCATTGTATGCGATTTAATAGAAAAAAGTTTGCGATAGAAATAACAAATAAGTAATTTAACTAGCGTTCTACTAGGAAATCAAGTATAATGTAATGGAAATAAGTAACTATTTCTAGTTAAATTCAAGGAGGAAACATACATGACTCGTTTAGTAAGTATGACAGAAATGTTGAATAAAGCAAAAGAAGGAAAATATGCAGTTGGTCAATTCAACATCAATAACTTAGAATGGACTCAAGCTATTTTAAAAGCTGCAGTTGAAAATAACTCTCCAGTAATCTTAGGTGTATCTGAAGGTGCTGGTAAATATATGGGTGGACCAGTTGCGGTTGCAGGTATGGTTAATGGTTTATTAGAATCAATGGATGTAAAAGTACCGGTTGCATTACATCTTGACCATGGTTCATCAGTAGAATCTTGTAAAGCATATATCGATGCTGGTTTCAGTTCTGTTATGTATGACCACTCACACTTCCCAATCGATGAAAACATTGAATTGACAAAAGAAGTTGTCGCTTACGCTCATGCTGTAGGTGCTTCAGTTGAAGCTGAAGTTGGTACTGTAGGGGGAGAAGAAGACGGCGTTATCGGTGGTGTTAAATACGCTGACTTAGAAGAATGTAAACGTATGGTTTCAGAAGCAGGTATTGATGCGTTGGCAGCTGCTTTAGGTTCAGTTCATGGTACTTATGCTGGTGAACCAGTATTAGGTTTTGATGAAATGAAAGCTATCTCTGAAGCAACTGGTGCACCATTAGTATTACATGGTGGTTCAGGTATTCCAGAACATCAAATTAAAAAAGCGATTGAATTAGGTCATGCTAAAATCAATGTAAACACTGAATTACAACAACAATGGACTGCTGCAGTTCGTGAAAAATTAAATTCAGACGCAAAAGTATACGATCCACGTAAAGTTATCGCACCAGGTCATGATGCAATTGTTAAAACAACAAAAGAAATCATGGACATGTTTGGATCTACAGGTAAGGCTTAATCGATTAAAAGTATGTAAAAATATCCCATAGAGACACGGTTGTGATAGTGTCTCTATGGGAATTTTTGTAGTGTACTCTGATATTAAAATTTATGTGCGCATGAGTAGAGTATCCGTTTATGGATGAGGAACAATGTATCCTCTCACCAAACTACATATTCTTTTCGAACTCATCTAATTCCATACTAGCAACTTCCCACTGGTTCATCGAATCCTCGTAGTCTGCTTCAAGTTTAGCCAATGATGTGTTGAGAGCCATGAGTTTAGATTGGTCATTCTCCAATGAAGCAGCTGCCATGGCTGAATGAATCTCGTTGATTTTTGTTTCGAGCAGTGTTACCTTTTCATAGAGTGAATCGACTAGTTGTGCCAATCGACGCAGTTCACGTTTTTGTTGCTTAGATTCTTCATAGGATAGTTGTGCTTTGCCTGCCGATACTTCAGATAAGTTTTCAACTATGTTGTTTTCGGATTTGTTTTTGGCTAATAGCTCTAGCTCTTCTTTTTTCGTTAAGTAGTAATCATAATCACCTAAGTATAGCTGTGCTCCTGTTGGCGTTATTTCTAATATTTTAGTCGCCACTCGGTTAATGAAATATCGGTCGTGCGAAACAAAGATTAATGTGCCGTCAAATTCAATTAAGGCTTGTTCCAACACTTCTTTGCTATCAATATCCAAATGGTTGGTAGGTTCATCTAAAATTAAGGTATTGTCATGATTTGCAGCGAGTAAGGCTAAAGTTAACCTTGCTTTTTCACCACCACTGAGCATGGAAACTTTTTTATCGACACTCTCTCCACTAAACAGAAAACTTCCTAAAATACTGCGAATAATCCATTCATCTGTAGTATCATGTGCACGCCATAAGGTTTCTAAAACAGATAAATTGGGATCTAATTGATTAATATTTTGTGAATAGTAACCAATAGAAACTCCAGTACCGATTGTTACAGTTCCATGCAACAAAGGTAATTCACCAATAATCGTTTTGAGAAAGGTTGATTTTCCAATGCCGTTCGGTCCCACGATAGCAATAGCATCTTGTTTTTTGACTTGTAAATCAAGCTGTTGTGCAATAACATTTTTTTGATAGCCAATCGTTAAATGGTCAGCCTGTAAAACTTGGTCCCCACTTTCTTTATTCGTTATAAATTGTATGCGAGGTGCTTTTTGATCTTGTTGAGGTTTTTCGAGACGTGTAATTTTTTCTAATTGTTTTCGACGACTTTGAGCACGTTTAGTGGTTGAAGCACGAACGATGTTCTTTTGAATAAAATCTTCGAGTTTCGCAATGGTGACTTGTTGCTTTTGATATTCTTTCCAGGCTTGTTCTAATCTCGCTTCTTTTTCAAGGATATAGTAGGAATAATTGCCTTTGTATAGGTGTAAGGTGTTTTGTCGTAATTCAATAACTTGATTCGCTACTTTATCTAAGAAATATCGGTCATGTGATACGATGAGTAGAGCCCCTTTATAGCCGACAAGATAAGTTTCTAGCCAAGCGAGTGTCTGCATATCTAAATGGTTGGTTGGCTCGTCGAGAATGAGTAAGTCATAATCCATTAATAATATTTGTGCTAAGGCAAGTCTTGTTTTTTGTCCCCCTGATAATGATTGAACAGGTGTTTGGTAATCTTCTTCGTAAAATTGAAATCCATGTAAAACTGTGCGAATTTCAGATTCAATGGCATAAGCATTTTTTTCAGTCAAGGCTTCTTGAAGACGGTCGTACTGCGTTAATGCTGTTTGATAAGCTGGAGTATGTGGCTCGTCTGATAATTGAGCTAATTGTTCAGCTGCAAGTTGTGCTTGGTCACGCAATGCGAGTGTGTTAGAAAAGGTTGAAAGCATTTCTTCCCAAATAGTTTTATTGGAATCAATCGCCACATGCTGTTCTAAATAACCAATTTTCAATCCTTTAGCTTTTGAAATAGTACCAGAAGAAAGTGGTTCTTCTCCCATAATTTGTTTTAATAAAGTGGATTTTCCGGTTCCATTGCGTCCAACTAAAGCAATTCGATCTCTTGTTTGAATATTAAATGAAATATTTTCATATAAAGTTTCATCTGCAAATCGACGGGCAATGTCGTTAGCTTGAAGTAATATCATAAATATAGTTCTCCTAAAATATCATAATCTATCCTCATCATTATACCAAAGATAAAACCGAGACGGCAAAATTTTTGAAAGTTATCATAGGGCAATTAATTGAAAATTAAAACGACTGAATTACAAGAAGTGTGCAAGTTGTCATTTTATAAGACCAGCAATTGCTATTATTTAAATAACTTGCGTAAAATACGACAACACTTCCGGGAATGTGGTATACTGTATGAAAAAAGGAAATGAGGCGATTTTATGTCAGATGCGCTAGAATTAGTTATTATCACTGGGATGAGTGGCGCAGGAAAAACTGTCGCTGTACAAAGTTTTGAAGATTTAGGATACTACTGTGTGGATAATATGCCACCGAGTTTATTACCGACATTTTGGGAATTGATAAAGGAATCCGGGAAAATTACAAAAATTGCATTAGTGATTGATTTAAGATCGCGAGCATTTTTTGATGAATTAACACAAGTGATTTCTAAGATGAATAATACGCAAATGATTACTTCTAAAATTCTATTTTTAGAAGCAGACGACCAAGTGTTGGTTTCACGATATAAAGAAACACGACGTAATCATCCATTGGCTGTTCAAGGGCGTGTAAGTGAAGGGGTTCATTTAGAGCGTGAAATGTTGCGAGATTTACGTAGCCGTGCTCAAGTTATTATTAATACAAGTGAAATAACGCCACGTCAGTTACGTGAACAATTAATGGATAAATTTGCAGCAGATAATCAATCGACTTTCCATGTGCAAGTGGTATCATTTGGTTTTAAATATGGTGCTCCGATTGATGCAGATGTGTTGATGGATGTACGATTTTTACCGAATCCTCATTATATTGATGAGTTGCGACCAAAAACAGGCTTGGATGCTGAAGTGTATGATTATGTGATGAAGCAACCTGAAACACAAGTTTTTTATTCTAAATTTATCGATTTAATTGAATATTGTTTGCCGGGTTATAAAAAAGAAGGCAAATCAAGCGTAGTAATCGGAATTGGATGTACTGGGGGGCAACATCGTTCGATTGCTTTAGCAGAACGTGTGGGAAATCACTTGAAAAATAGTGGCTATGATACAACAATATCGCATCGTGATCGTTTTAAAAAGAAAGAAAGTGTTGTTCGATCATGAGTGGGAAATATAAAGTAGTGGTAATTGGTGGTGGGACTGGCTTACCAGTTATTTTAAAAGGATTAAAAAATTTAGATGCTCAAATTACTGCAGTTGTAACAGTAGCAGATGACGGTGGGAGTAGCGGTGTTATCCGAGATTATATTAACGTCGTTCCACCAGGAGATATTCGGAACTGTATGGTTGCTTTGGCTGAAGCTGATGATTTATTGTTAGATGTGTTTCAATATCGATTTGATAGTGATGATGCATTTTTGGCAGGGCATGCGATTGGTAATTTATTAATTGCTGCTCTTAAAGAAATGCGTGGTTCTTTGGACGAGTCGATTAGTATACTTTCAAATTTTTTAGGAGTAAAAGGGCAAATATTGCCAGCTGCACAAGAACCATTGGTGTTAAATGCTCTATTTGAAGACGGTACGATTGCAGTAGGGGAATCTCAGATTGCAAAGCATCGGAAAAAAATTAAAGAAGTGAGTGTGACAACACGTTTGGGTGAACAAGCAGAATTTGCTAGTCCGAAAGTGGTGCAAGCAATTATGGATGCAGACATGATTGTTTTAGGGCCTGGAAGTTTGTACACAAGTATTTTGCCGAATTTGATGATTAAAGAAATTGGAGAAGCAGTACGAGAAACGACGGCAGAGATAGTCTACATTTGCAATATTATGACGCAATTAGGCGAAACAGAAAATTTCTCTGATGCTGATCATGTACAAGTGTTACATCAACATTTAGGTGGACAATACATTGATACGGTATTAGTGAATATTGCTGAAGTTCCCCATGAATATATTATCAGTCAACCGAATGAAGAGTATTTGTTGCAGGTTAATCATGATTTCCAACGTTTACGTAATGAAAATGTTCGTGTGATTTCAAATAGTTTCTTGAGTATGAAAAATGGAGGAGCTTATCATGATACGGATTTGGTAGTCGATGAGTTGGCACATTTGTTAAATACGCATAAGCTATATAAGCAGACCAAAGAATCAGGTGTTGAATAAAGAGATGCCTGTTAAGAGAGGTGATGTACGTGACATTTGCGTCTGAAGTAAAAAAAGAGTGTACGTTAATTGAAGTACATCGTGAGCACGCAAAAGCAGAGTTAACAGCTTTAATTCGTATGAATGGTGCTGTTAGTATTTATCAGCAAGCATTAATATTGAATATACAGAGTGAGAATGCGGCCATTGCACGTCGTATTTACACGTTGTTTAAAGAGCATTTTTCACTGGATAGTGAACTGATTGTACGACGTAAAATGAAGTTGAAAAAAAATAATGTCTATATTGTGCGTTGCCGACAAAATGTGAGAGAAGTATTAGAAGCACTGGATATTTTTGACGGGATGTTCATTCGTGCCGAAGTATCGGAAGACATTATGAATAGTGACCAGAAGAAACGTTCTTATTTACGTGGTGCTTTTATGGCAGCAGGGTCTGTTAATAATCCGGAAGCAAATAGTTATCATCTTGAAATCTATTCAAATTATGAATCACATAATGAAAATATTTGTCAGATGATGAATGATTTTAATTTACATGCACGAACGATCGCGAGACGTAATGGGTATATTACTTATATCAAAGAAGCTGAGAAAATTGCTGACTTTTTAGCGGTTATTGGTGCTAATAGTGCTGTGTTAAAATTTGAAGATATTCGTATCGTTCGAGATATGCGTAATTCCGTTAATCGTTTGGTGAATTGTGAAAATGCCAATTTAAACAAAGTGGTTGAAGCAGCCAATCGTCAACGAGAAGCGATAGAAAAAATTCAGCAGAAAAAAGGCTTGGATTATTTGCCAGAAAAATTGCGAACAATGGCTCAATTTCGTCTGGATAATCCAGATATGGGTTTGAAAGAATTAGGGGACTTAATACCAGGTGGACCAATCTCGAAGTCGGGGGTTAATCATCGTTTGCGTAAATTAGTACAAATAGCAAATGAACTGGGTGATGATTAGATAGGTACTTTGGTTGATTTTGGAGAGTGAAGTTCATTTGAGAAGTGCCAGTCCATTGTGATTCTGAATAGAACGGATAAAGGGATTGGCACTTGTCTGCAAAATGATTTTTAATTTAATAGCGTTAGGTTTCAATCGTATCAAATGGTAATGACTCTAGTTCTGAGGGGATTTCAGAAAATTGTGGGGCAGTTTGTTGAGATGCGGTGCTCATACGATCGAGTAAGGTGATTTCTTGGACGACACATTCCAATATTTGACGTGGTTGATTGTCACTATTAGTGTATGAACGACTTTGCATGCGGCCTTGAATCGCAATGCGTTGGCCTTTTTGACAATATTTTTGTAAGATAGAGGCTTGTTGGTCCCAAGCAACAAAGGGAATAAAATCAGTAGCTAATTCACCGTTTTTATCACGTTGTTTGCGCGGGACTGCGAGTGAGTTGTTGACTACTTGGTGATGTTCATTTAGGGATTTGCTTTGAATATCACGTACAATACGGCCGATAAAATTTACTTGATTCATTGAATCAGTCCTTTCCAAAAATTGTTATAACTTCTAAGAATAATTACACAAAAAAAGTTAAAAATGCTTTTTTATTGAATGAATAATCGTGTAGTTGCCCAGAAATAGTTGTTGGATAAAGATAAGTAGTATGGAACATTGAAAGGGGTTGTAAAAAATGAAAATAATCATGATTGAAGATAATGAGTCCGTAACTGAAATGATGGGGATGTTTTTTGAAAAAGAAGGCTTTGAAGCGAGTTTTTATCATGATGGTTTAGAAGGATTTCAAGCGTATGAACAAAATCCAGCTAATTGGGATTTGGCTATTTTAGATATTAATTTACCGTCAATGGACGGTATTCAAATTTGTCGTAAGATGCGTGCTATTTCGCAAACTTTTCCGATTATTATGTTAACAGCACAAGATTCAGAAAGTGATCAAGTGATTGGTCTTGAAATGGGGGCGGATGATTATGTCACGAAGCCATTTAGTCCGTTAACTTTGTTAGCTCGTATGAAAGCCTTACATCGTCGTACGCATGCGATTGATGAACAGGGTGCGACAGATAGAAATGATAGTGAATTTGATATTCGGACTAATGCGATTAAGATTAATACTTCAAATCGAGAGGCGTATTATCGTGATGCAGTAATTGAAAATTTAACGCCGAAAGAATTTGAATTGCTAGCGATGTTCGCAAAATATCCTAAACGAGTCTTTAGTCGTGACCAATTATTAAAGAGTATATGGGAAGATCCGTTTTTTGGCGATGAACGAACAGTAGATGCTCATATCAAAAAATTAAGACAAAAAATTGAGTTGGTAGGGCCACAAGTAATTCAAACTGTTTGGGGTGTCGGCTATAAATACGAAGAAGTAGGGGACTAACATGAAGTTGTTGTGGCAACAAATTCTTAGTGTGATGTCTGTATTGCTTGTTGCATTAGGGTTAAGTGCATTCTTAATTAGTAGTTATATGTCTAACCAAATTATAGAACAAAAGCAGAAACAATTAGTTGCTTATGGCACGAATATTGTTGCGAATAAATTTACACGAAAAGACTTAGAACGAGTAACCAAGTTGATGGCAAATGATGATATTGTCATTCAAGTCTATTTAGCAGACGGTACGGTTATTTATCCGTCATACGATCAACGTAATAAGTTGCAACTCTCTCAAGAGCAATTAGAACGTATTACTAATGATGAAACGATTGGGATTCAAAGAAGTTTTCGTTACAATCGAGATGAGCAGCGTGTCAGTATGGCAACGGTATATGTTTCGAATAAAGGGGGATACAGTGAGTTTCCAGAAGGATTTATTAGTATCGGAGCTCCTCTATCTGATTTAGACGAGCAAGTGCGTGCAGTTCAACATAATATTATGTTTGCATTTTTAATATCAGCTGCTATTGGAATTACCATGGCAGTGGTATATGCAATGTATCAAGTGAAACGTATCAAACGACTTCAATTAGCGACTGAAGAAATTATTTCTGGCAATTATCAACTGACACTCAATACACAAAATCAAGATGAATTTGGTGATTTAGCACGGGATTTTCAACACATGGCAGATGCTTTGCGTAAGTCGGAAGAAGAAATTCAACGGCAGGAAAATATTCGCCGGCAAATGATGATGGATGCTGCTCATGAAATGCGAACGCCATTAACGACCATGAGCGGTGTGTTAGAGGGCTTGCAGTATGATTTAATTCCAGAAAATCAAAAAGAACGCAGTTTAGCTTTGATTATGAAAGAAACACAGCGTTTAATTCGTTTGGTAAATGAGAATTTAGATTATGAAAAAATTCGTAATCGACAAATTGTGCTCAAAAAACAGCCATTAAATGTAAAACAATTGTTAGAGCAAATTCAAACGCAATTGTTGACAAAAGCAGAACAAAAGGGTATTCAGATTATTGTTGATGCAGAATCACAATTGACGGTTTGTGCAGATTATGATCGTATGATTCAAATATTGATTAATATCGTTACTAATGCGATTCAATTTTCAGAGAATGCACCGGTTAGGCTCATAGGGCAGGCGGTAGATAAGGGTATTTTGATTAAAGTTGAGGACAATGGTATTGGTATTGATGCTGAACAAGTAGAAAATATTTGGGAAAGATTTTATAAAGCGGATATTTCTCGAAAAAACACTAAATTTGGAGAGTCAGGTATTGGTTTGGCAGTTGTAAAATCATTGGTTGAGGCACATGAGGGGTGGATTCGAGTGGAGAGTCATCTAGGTAAAGGCACAACTTTTATTATGTATTTTCCACATGCTGAATCGTAATGAATCGTAAAATTGATATGAATACCGTTATGGTTTACATTTTTGGAGTAGACTGATATTCTTATTAAGAAAAATAAAACAGATAGGAGATGTCGATGAAAAAAGTTATTAAATTTTTGATTGTCATAGTTTTATCGCTTATCTTAGTCGGATTGTTAAAGATATATTCTCAACGGAGTGCAGTTAAAGAACCGATGAGTCTTGAAAATAATCAAGTACAAATGATTGAACAATTATTAGATAAAGTCGAGGCTTTTTATGCTAATCCCCAAGAAAAAACATTTTTAAGAGCAGAGGAAATTCAAGCAGAAGAACTTGAAATAATCAAAACAGAAGTAGCAAAACTAAATACGTCAACTGCTGAAAAAAATAAGGTTTTATCAGAATTAATGATTGTTGAATGGAAAAGAGAGGCACAAAATGCACTTAATGCTATCTACATAGGGGCTAATTCGAATGAACCTGTTATTAAAGGAGAAACTGTTCAGGAAGAACGGCAATTAGTAGATTCATTAACATCGGAGCAACTTCAACAATTGGAGCAACAATTTATTAATAAAGTTCCGCAACGGGTATCTGAAAATAATGATGATGAAATGAAACAAGACGCATTTATTGATTTGATTCGTGAGATGCTTGAAAAAGCTAAGGAACAAGTCGAAGCGTATGACAAAGCTGTTTCATTATTGGAAGATGTACAAAAAATTGCGATTGAAGACGGACAGATTGGTAATATAGCGAAGAAAATGCGTGAATTTGAGGCAGCACAAAAAAATGTAACGGATAAAGGTATGGTTCCTAAAGTTAAAGTGCAAGTCGAACGCTATTTGGGTAAGTTTTTAGCTAGCTTTACTGAAATTGCACAAGAAATTCCGGGCTACTATGACATTGCTAAAGTAGCGGTAGAACCATCTGTGTTCTTAACAGAATTATTGAATAAAAATCAAGCTGCTTTCATTCAAACGACTGAAGCAGAATTCGAAACAGTTATTGAATATGTAGAGGTTGAAACCGTAAGAGAAACGGCTCCGATTATTACAGAATCGGTAGAGCCACCGGTTTCTTCGGAAAGTGCAGCTGATACAAATACTGGAGTAGACGAAAATCCGATTGAGAATAATGAAGAAACGCAAGAATAATTATGAGCAGGTAGAGGAGGCGGTAAAGCATCGTCTTCATGCTACCTGCTATTCATATATTTTTAGTCAACTATATTGGGGGTGAAATGATGACCGAAATTCATACATTGTGTATTGTGGCTCATCCAGCGATTGAAGAATCGGGTAGTCAGCAATTTCTTATTCAAACAGGGAAAAGCATTACCCACACAGAGTATATTGATTTGGCAAAATTGGATTCAAGCAAAGCAAAGATTGACTTCTCAAAATATCATCAAATTATCTTCCAGTTTCCACTGTATTGGTATCAAGCACCTGCTATTTTAAAAAAATGGATAGATGAAAATTGGCATTTATATAGCAAGGCAGAATTGGCTGGCAAGACAATGGGTGTTGTGGTGATTGTAGGTCAAAAAGCACAGCGTTATCAATTAGGTGGAACAGAGGGGCGGTCAATTTCAGAATTATTGGTTAGTTTTGAATTGATTGCTAAGTATTCTCAGATGCGATTTAAACCTATTTTTCCAATTTATCAATTTCATTATTTGACGGAAAAGCAGAAAGTGAAATTGTTGTGGCGATATGGTTATTATTTAGAGCATTTAGACGCAGGTGATTTTATGAGTATGCAACGATATATTTTAAATCGAGCGCATCAGTTAACGGAGTCGGAATTATCGTTTACTAGTGATGCTCAAAAAATGCAATGGGAAATGTTTTTGCAAAAATTAGAGCATTCAGCCTATGCCATTGAAGAGATAGTGGATTTGAAAAAGGAATGGTAATATAATGTGGGAAGAACAATTGATAAACGAATTATCCACTCAAGCAAAAGATTATCCAACGAAAGCATTGTTAGAAGTATTACTTGAATTGTCGCAACAGCAGTGTGACAGGCTGGAATTATTGCAGGATGAAATCGACGGTAAAATGTGGAGCCCTGCAGAGTGGTAAAAATAGTCAAAGTAAAAAGGAGAGAAGAATGATGTCAATTATTGAAGAATTAGAGTGGCGTGGAGCGATTAATCAGCAAACAGATGCAGACGGATTAAAAAAATTAACTAAAGAAAAATCAATTGGTTTATATTGTGGGGTCGATCCAACGGGAGATTCGATGCATATCGGACATTTAATTCCGTTCATGGTGTTGAAAAGATTTCAATTAGCCGGACATAAACCAGTTGTTTTGATTGGTGGGGCAACCGGTTCGATTGGCGATCCAAGTGGACGAACAAGCGAACGTTCATTGCAAACGATGGACGTTGTGAATGAAAATGCTCGTAAATTAGCTGCTCAAATGGATAAACTGTTTTTAAAAGGTGATGTTGCAGCGAGTGGTTTTAGAATTGTAAACAATCATGACTGGCTCAGTACGATTACTTTATTAGATTTTTTACGTGATTACGGAAAACATTTTAATATTAATACAATGTTAGCAAAAGATGTTGTAGCGAGCCGTCTTGAAAATGGGATTTCCTTTACGGAATTTTCGTATCAAATTTTACAGTCAATTGACTTTGCTTATTTGCATGAGCATCAAGATGTTCAATTGCAAATAGGTGGTGCAGATCAATGGGGGAATATTACATCTGGTTTGGATTATATTCGCCGTACACAAGGGCATGAACGAGAAGTTTACGGTTTAACAATACCTTTGATGTTAAAATCAGACGGAACTAAATTTGGGAAAACTGCCGGTGGAGCTGTATGGTTAGATCCAGAAAAAACAACACCATATGAATTTTACCAATTTTGGTTAAATCAAGCTGATGAAGATGTTGTTAAATTCTTAAAATACTTCACATTCTTATCAAAAGAAGAAATTGACGCATTAGAACAAGCAGTGAGAGATGCACCGCATGAGCGTTTGGCTCAAAGAACATTGGCTGAAGAAATCACAAAATTTGTGCATGGTGAAAAAGAATTAGAAGATGCACAACAGATTACAGCAGCACTGTTTTCTGGGGATATTCGTAGCTTGACAGAAAAACAAATCGAAACTGGTTTAAGTAATATGCCACAGTCTCAAGCTCCAAAAGCAGCGGCTAATTTAGCTGTATGGTTAGTTGATACTGGTATTGTTAAATCAAGGAGAGAAGCCCGTGAATTTATTAATAATGGTGCCATTTCATTGAATGGTGAGAAAATAACTGATGCAGAGGCTGAAGTTAGCGAAGAGCTAGCAATTGGTGGCAAATATATCGTGGTGCGTCGAGGTAAAAAACAATATCACTTAGTAACTTTAATAGATTAAAGAAATGATAGTTAAATAAAGTATAATCCGTATGGAATCCTTCTAAAAATAGGTATTTCATACGGAAATTTTTATATAAAACTTGATTACAGAACAATATTACAGCAAGGTTACAATCAAGATACGATTTATTGAAAAGCCACAAAAACAAAAAAAATTATGATAGTATAGTATCAGTTATAGAAGGCGGTGTGCCTTGATTTAAAATAAAGATATATATATAAATGAAATAGGAGAAAAGTGTATGCGTAAAATGTTTTCAATCAAAACAATGGCAACTGTATTTGCCTCGTCAATAGTTTTAAGTACTGTGACTGCACCAGCAATTGCTTTAGCACAGGATTATGATACGTTAATTAATGACACGCAATATGCGATTGACAATCTATCTGCTCAACAAGCAGTATTACATGGTGAATTAGCTTTAGGATATGAAGCTTTGGAAGCGATGCGTGCTGAAGCATCTGAATTGTTAAAAAACATTGCAACAGATGATGATAAAATCAACGAATTAAATAGCCAAATTTCAGAATTGGAAAAATTAATTGAGAAAAGAGAAGATTTATTAGCTGATCAAGCACGTGCTGTGCAAGTGAATGGTGGTACAACTAATTATTTAAATTTAGTTGCATCTTCTGAATCAATTAGTGATTTTGTGGGGCGTTTAGATGTTATCCGTCGAATGGTTTCTTCAAACAAAAGTTTATTAACAACACAAAAAGAAGATAAAGAAGCTGTTGAAACAAAACGAGCTGAAGTTGAAACAGCTAAGAAAGAAAAAGTTAATAAACAAATTGAACTTGAAAAATTAAAAGAAACATTAGAAGTTAAGCAAGCTGAAAACGAAGCTATCTATAATCAGTTAACTAATGATATTACATTGGCAGCTGAACAACGTGATGCGTTAATTGCTGAAAAACAAGCATATGAAGAACAAATGAGAATTATTGCAGAGCAAGAAGCAGCAGCTGCAGCAGCGGCTCAAGCGATTGCTGAAGCTCAAGCGCAAGCACAGGCAGCCCAAGAGGTAGCAGCGCAAGCGCAAGCAGAAGCTCAACTTCAAGCACAAGCGGCTGAAGAAGCTGTGGCTAAAGCAGAAGCGTTGGAAACAGCAGTACCTGAAGTGTCAACTCCAGTTGAAACTGAGGCACCAGTGACTTCAGAAACTGAAGAAGTTGCTCCAGCAACGGAAGAATCAGTAGTTGAGCCAGCAGTTGTTGAAAATGCAACAACAGAAGCTGCAATAGCTGAATCTGTTGCTACAGAAACACCAGTAGTTGAAACAGTAAATCCTGTTGATGTGGCAGCAGCCGAAGAGGCGGCAAGACAAGCAGAAGTTGCGGCCCAAGCAGCGCAGGCAGCAGCTGAAGAAACAGCTCGAGTAGCACGTGAAGAGGCAGAAGCCAAACTTCAAGCAGCCCAAGAGGCAGCGGCTCAAGCCCAAGCAGCGCAAGAAGCAGCAGTCGTAGCGACTGGAAATGTTGAAGCATTATTAAGTAATGCATCTCAATTTTTAGGTACTCCATATGTATGGGGGGGTAAATCTCCAAGTGGATTTGATTGCTCAGGCTTTGTTCAATATGTTTATCGTCAAACTTATGGAGTTGATATCGGTGGCTGGACTGGTGCTCAAGAGCATTCAGGTCAACGTATCAGCGTTTCAGAAGCACAACCAGGAGATTTATATTTCTGGGGAGAACCTGGTAGCACTTACCACGTAGCGATTGCAACAGGTGATGGAAAATATATCCATGCATCACAACCTGGTACTCCGTTAGAGTATAATGCAATTAGTTCATACTTCTCACCAAGTTTTGCATTGCGTGTAAATAAATAATTTATTGGATTATCTGGTCGGACTGTTTGTCCGGCTTTTTTTTATTAAGGATTAAATGTATCACTTGCAAGTTGCGTGTGATATAATGAATGAGAAAGTGTTTGAAAAGAGGTGTGTTTTATGATTAAAAAAGCGATAATTCCTGCAGCTGGGTATGGAACGGGATTTCTTCCAGCAACAAAAGCAAGTTCAAAAGAGTTACTTCCGATTGTTGATAAACCAGTTATTCAATTTATCGTGGAAGAAGCGATTGAATCAGGCATCGAAGAAATTCTTATCATAACAGGTAAACAGAAACGTTCAATAGAAGACCATTTTGATTCTAATTATGAATTGGAAGAAAATTTAAAATCTAAAGGGAAAGAAGAATTATTATCAATTGTTCGTTCGACTACAAAAGAAAATTTATTTTTTGTACGCCAATCATATCCAGTTGGATTGGGAGATGCTATTTTACAAGCGAAAGCATTTGTTGATAACGAACCATTTGCTGTATTGTTAGGTGATAATATTTTTGAAGCTGAAGTTCCAGTTACAAAGCAATTGATAGACTTCTATGAAGAACATCGTGCAGCGTGTGTTGCAGCTGTCGAAGTTGAGCCTAAGGACATTGAACGGTATGGAATGGTAGAAATTGAACGAGAAAATAGTATCAAGAATCAAGATGCTGTTTATCATGTCCGTGAATTTATTGAAAAACCAAAATCGAGTTCCACATCAAGTAATCTGGCGATTGCTGGACGATATGTTTTAACACCTGAAGTATTCCAAGAATTAGAACGTATTGTACCAGGAGCAGAAGATGAATTACAGTTGACAGATGCTATCAATTTGCTTAATCATCATCAAAGAGTATTTGCTAAAAAAGTTACAGGGAAACGATATGATGTAGGAAACAAAATGGGGTATATGGAATATAGTATTCAGTATGGTTTAAGTCATGATGAAACTAAAGATGAACTAAAGGAATATTTAATCCAACTAAGTAAAAAATTAAAAAAATAATTGCTTGATAATTAGTGTATTTATTATTTAGAGGGAATTAAGGAACAATAGGAGGTTATTATGGACGCAGAACGTCAGAAAGCGCTAGACAAAGCATTAAAAGAAATTGAAAAGAACTTTGGGAAAGGCTCAATCATGAGAATGGGGGAAAAAACGGAGACGAAGATTTCAACCGTTCCATCGGGGTCATTGCTACTTGATATCGCACTGGGAGTAGGTGGGTATCCTCGTGGTCGAATTATTGAGTGTTATGGTCCAGAGTCATCAGGGAAAACAACCGTTGCACTGCATGCAATTGCAGAAGTCCAAAAACAAGGAGGGACAGCTGCTTTTATCGATGCTGAGCATGCTCTAGATCCAGCCTATGCGACAAATTTAGGTGTAAATATAGATGAATTACTATTATCGCAGCCAGATACTGGAGAACAAGGTTTGGCTATCGCTGATGCATTAGTAGGGACGGGTGCAATTGATATTATTGTTATCGATTCGGTAGCAGCTCTTGTACCACGTGCTGAAATTGAAGGTGAAATGGGTGATGCTCACGTTGGTTTGCAAGCTCGTTTAATGTCTCAGGCTTTGAGAAAATTATCGGGAACGATTAATAAAACAAAAACGATTTGTTTCTTTATCAACCAATTGCGTGAAAAAGTGGGTGTTATGTATGGTAATCCAGAAGTAACTCCAGGGGGAAGAGCATTAAAATTCTATTCAACAATCCGAATGGAAGTACGTCGTTCTGAAATTATTAAAGACGGCTCTGATATGGTAGGGAATCGTGCAAAAATTAAGATTGTTAAAAATAAAGTAGCACCACCTTTTAAAGAAGTTCAAGTTGATATTATGTACGGAAAAGGTATTTCTCAATTAGGAGAAATGCTCGATTTAGCAGCAGAAGCAGATATCGTTAAAAAAGCAGGTTCTTGGTACTCTTATGGTGAAACACGTCTTGGTCAAGGGCGTGAAACTGCAAAAGAATTTTTAGAAGCGAATCAAGAATTGTATAAAGAAATATTTGCGAAAGTTAGAGCACACTATAATATAGGTGATGCAGTGCCAGAAACTGCCGAAGATGTTAAAGATACACTTTTTGATGTTGAATAAAATTTTAGATGAGTTTTGATGAAGAATCGCCTGTCGAGTGGAGGAATAAGTTATCCATCGGCAGGTCTTTTGGTTCAAATTAAAGTACGCTGAAACTAGTGACCTGGATAGAACAGAGATATAATAGTACTAGATATATTCTTCCTTTCGAAAGTACAAAATATTGGAGGAAATAGGTTATAAAAAAGTTGAGTTGTAATACGCTTAATGGAGGTGATAGGCACATGTTTCGAATAATACTTGTTCAACTATTGTTACTAGGTGCGCCGTATAGTATCGATGCCATCGATTATTATCAAATGAACGCTCCTGTATCAATGCTTTCAATCGTTCGTTCCAAAGCTTCTGCACTATTTAAAATGAATTTTGCTAATATAAAGGGCAAACATCAATTGTATTTTAGAAAAGTATCTGAAAATACAGCACCAATTGTTTATAATAATCAACCGGCTCGTTCTGCTAGTATCATTAAGCTGTATATTTTAGCAGTATTATTTGAGCAGAGTGAAAAGGGTATGATTGATTTGAATTCGATGTATTCATTGCAAGCAGCTGATATTGTCGGTGGTACTGGCTCTATTCAAAATGCTCCGATTGGCACGATATATTCTTTGCAGCAATTAGCAAAGGAGATGATTATTTCTAGTGATAATACAGCAACGAATATTTTAATTAACGAACTAGGTGGCGTGCAATTTGTTAATCAACAGATTCATCAAATGGGATTTAAACAAACGCAATTAAGACGGAAAATGTTGGATTTTAAAGCGTTAGAAAATGGAATTGACAATGAAACGACTGTGATTGATGTGGGTAATTTATTGACACGACTGGCTCAAGGGGAATTGGTGTCTAAATCAGCAAGCCAATCAATGCTAGATATTTTGGAACAACAGCACGACCATGAGAAACTCTTTGCAAGAATGTCAAAAGATATTAAAGTGTATAATAAAACAGGAACATTTGCTGAACGGGGTGTGTTAGCTGACGCAGGTATTATGGAATATCGTAATCATCGGTATGTTTTTGTTGTTTTATCTAATAACGGTGAAATGACGCAACAGCAGCAAGCGATGCAAAAACTTGGATATGAAGTTGGTCAATTGATTGTTGGAGATAACTAATGTAATGAATTTTCCGATAATATTTGAAGGTAATTTTTTTCGTTTTGATTCATTAGCATGTGACGTAAAACACAAAGTTATTAAAAACAGTAGCATAGTTTGTGAAAGTTTGTTATAATCATGGTAATATAAACGAAAGTAACCATTATTTAGTGAAAAGGTAGGAGAAATTATGCACAAAGAAATTCCACGTGCGACGGCACGACGTTTGCCAATTTATCATCGCTATCTTCGTTTCTTGCATAATGCGGGTAAAAGACGTATTTCGTCTACCGAATTGAGTGAGGCAGTGAAAGTTGATAGTGCCACTATTCGTCGAGATTTTTCGTATTTTGGGGCATTGGGTAAAAGAGGATATGGCTATGATGTCGATTATTTACTTGATTTCTTTAGTAAAACATTGAATCAAGATCGTTTAACATCAATTGGATTAATTGGGGTAGGACATCTTGGAAATGCGTTGTTGAACTACAATTTTAGAAAAAACAATAATGTGCGGATTGGTGCAGCTTTTGATGTCAATCAAGATTTAGTCGGTAAAGTATTATCAGGAGTTCCAGTGTACTCAATGGAGGAACTTGAAAAACAAATTGAAGAACAAGCGATTGAAATTGTTATCTTGACAGTTCCACAAGAAACAGCTGCAGAAGTAGTTGAGCGTTTAGTGTCAGTTGGGATAAAAGGTATTATGAACTTTACACCATTACGTTTTGATGTACCACGTTCTGTTCGAGTACAAAATGTTGACTTAACGACTGAGTTGCAAACATTGATTTATTTCATTGACAGTGATTTGGCAGACGGAGATGAAGATGAATCGTATATGGATGTGCCATATAATTTTAGATTTTAGCATAATGAAATAGCAGAAGAAGTATTCACAATGGATTGCTTCTTCTGCTTCTCTATTCTAGTGCGGAGTATAAGTGTGACGGTATTTCGTCGGTGTAATATGGTTAAATTCTTTAAATGTTTTTGAAAAATGTGACGGTGAATGGAAACCGACTTGGTCTGAAATTTGAGCGACAGATTGGTGGGTAGAAATTAATAATTTCTCTGCTTCTTTTAACCTGACATGAATTAAATAGTCGATTGGTGATAAACCCGTAAACTGTTTAAATAGACGGATTAAGTAGTATTTATTAATATCAGCCACTTCTGAAAGAGAATCAAGTGTAATTTTTTGAGCATAGTTTGCTCGGATATACGCTTGAATTTGCTCAATTTCATGACTTTTTGATTGCATGCTAGCATCTTTAATGGATAATTCATTATGACGTAAAATTTGAATTAACAAACATTCAATTAATTTTTTCAAAAGTAAATCAGTGCCACGATAGCTTTTTTTAGTTTCCGTCAAGGCAAGATCAAGGTAGTCTTTAAAGGTACTTGATGTTTGCTTGATATGGAAGAATGAATCTGATGTATCTAATTGCATTGATGATGTAAAAATGATACCTGTTAATTGAACACAGATATACTCGATTCTGCGAATAGGTGACAAGGTAATGCTATGACCTGGGTTTAAGATTAACACTTCACGCTTTTTAAGTTCAACTTGCTCAGCCTGCTGCGTTTCATAATGTGCAGCTCCTTTATGGATATAAATGAGTGTTAAATAGTCATGCGAGGCTAAGGTTGTAGTATGCGACTCTTGGATATTGTTTGATTGTATCTGATGCAGCTTAATTGAAGCCGAATTGACGTTTGAAATGTACATATTGACCTCTTCCTTTTATTTGATTAGACATTAAATGGTTAAAATTGCTACTAACTCTATTATACAAAAAATCAAAAAAAGAATACAAGACAAAAATATACATAAGTCAAGATTATAATAAATTTGTAATATTTCGAAAAAATTAAAGTGTTATTGATTAACAATGTTAACAACACTTGCTATAATGGAATTAATGAAATAAAGTGTGAGCGTGGACGTCTTGACTTGAATCACTGGAGCAATGGGAGAAGAAATGTTCAAGTGCCAAGCTAAGTGGAAGTCAAGTCAACCCAAGCGAACTAAATAAGGAGTAATGATTAGATGCAAAATTTTATTTATGATATTCCAACGAAAGTATTTTTTGGTGAGGGTCAAATTGAACAATTGCCAAAATTAGTGGCGAAGTTTGGTAAGCGTGTCTTACTGACTTATGGTGGTGGCAGTATTAAGCGTAATGGTCTTTATGATAAGGTAAAAGAATTATTATCTGATTGCGAAATATTCGAATTATCCGGCATTGACCCTAATCCGAGAATTGAGTCAGTACGTGAGGGTGCAGCTCTATGTAAGGAGCATAAAATTGATGTTGTCTTAGCAGTTGGTGGTGGTTCAACGATTGATTGCTCAAAAGTCATTGCTGCCGCAGCGAAATATGACGGCGATGCATGGGATTTAGTTGAGAATCCAACATTAATTGAGGCTGCATTACCTTTAATTGATATATTAACATTATCAGCCACTGGAACAGAGATGAATACTGGGGCTGTCATTACGAATTTTGCAACGAAAGATAAGAGTGGGACAGGTGCTTATGTAATGTATCCGTATGCGTCTATTTGTGACCCAACATATACATTTACTGTGCCACATAATCAAACAGCAGCTGGAACGGCAGATATTATGAGTCATACGTTTGAAATTTATTTCAATCATGAACCAGGTGTGTTTGTGCAAGACCGTATGGCTGAAGGGATTTTAGAAGCGTGTATCCATTATTTACCGATTGCATTGAAAGAGCCAGATAATTATGAAGCTCGTGCTAATTTGATGTGGGCATCTACTTTAGCGTTAAATGGTTTGACGCGTATGGGACGTAATGGTGCGTGGACTTGTCACCCGATTGAACATATGTTATCGGCTTACTATGATATTACGCATGCAGTAGGTTTAGCAATTTTAACACCACGTTGGATGGCATATTGTTTAAATGAAGATACGGTTGAACGTTTTGCGATGTATGCAAATCGAGTGTGGAAAATTGCCTACCAAGATGATTTATATGCAATGGCAAAAGAAGCGATTGAGAAAACTTATCAATTCTTTGTAGATGCTGATATGCCGATGACATTGCCAGAAGTTGAAATTGATGCGGAACATTTCGATGAAATGGCAGAACGTGTAGCACCACGTTTAACAAATAGCTATGTACCATTGGATAAAGACGCAGTTGTTGCGATTTTAGAAGATTGTATGACACCAGGTGTGACATATCGATAATAGTTTTTAGGGGCTAAGTGGGTTGACTGCTTAGTCTTTTTTTGATAACAGATAAAATATCTATATAATATTTAAAAATAGATTACTTAATTAATGCTCGTATAAATGTCTTTTTCATTTTTGTATCCGATAATGCCGAGAAATTGAAATTTAAGTTAAACTACTTGCAATTTGACCAAAAATGACCTATTATAATAAGTGGGTTAGCACTCTGTTGAAGAGAGTGCTAAAATTTAACTAATGGAGGAATAACAATGTTAAAACCTTTAGGAAAACGTGTTTTATTAAGTTTAAATCCTGTTGAACAAGTATCTGCGGGTGGTTTGGTACTAGCAAGTGCAGTAAAAGAAGACACTGCAGTAGGAACAGTTATTGCTGTTGGGCATACAGTTACAGATGAAGATGTTGTAAAAGTTGACGATTCAGTTGTTGTTAGCAACTTTAGTGGCACAAAGGTGCAACATGAAGGTAAAGATTATTTAGTAGTTGAATTAGACGAAGTATTAGCAGTTATTGAATAAACATAGTGTGAGCGAGGGTGTTCTGACTTGAATCACTGGAGAAAATCACCGGCGTTCGAGAAACGCACAGAGGGGATTTACGAAGTGGATGTCAAGTCAACCCGAACGAACCAGAATAAGCATAGTGTGACAATGAGCGTTTTGAAATGAATCACTGGAGAAAACATACGGCGTGTGCGACAGCACATAGAGAAGTTTTTAAAGTGGAGGTCATTTCAGCTCATTGGAACCAGAATAGGAGTGTATAGAATGGCAAAAGAATTGAAATTTTCAGAAGATGCACGTGCAGCTTTGTTGCGTGGGGTTGATATTTTAGCAAATACAGTAAAAACAACATTAGGACCAAAGGGACGCAATGTAGTATTAGATAAAACATTTGGTTCTCCATTGATTACAAATGACGGTGTGACAATTGCGCGTGAAATCGAATTAGAAGACCGTTTTGAAAATATGGGTGCACAGTTAGTAATGGAAGTTGCATCTAAAACGAATGACGTAGCTGGTGACGGAACGACAACGGCTACAGTATTGACGCAAGCAATTGCACGTGAGGGAATGAAAAATGTGACGGCTGGAGCTAACCCAGTAGGTATCCGTCGTGGGATTGATTTAGCAACTCGTGTAGCAGTGGAAGCATTACAAGAGTTATCACAACCAGTTTCATCAAAAGAAGCAATTGCACAAGTTGCAGCAGTTTCTTCAGGTGATCATGAGATTGGTGCGTTGATTGCAGATGCAATGGAACGAGTAGGTAATGACGGTGTTATTACGATTGAAGAGTCTAAATCTATTGAAACAGAACTATCTGTTGTAGAGGGAATGCAATTTGATCGTGGTTATTTATCACAATATATGGTTTCAGACAATGAAAAAATGGTAGCAAATTTAGAAGCACCACTTATTTTCATTACGGACCGTAAAGTGACAAACATTCAAGATGTATTACCATTATTGGAAGAAGTAATGCAATCTGGACGTCCATTGTTAATTATTGCAGAAGATGTTGACGGTGAAGCTTTACCGACATTAGTATTGAATAAATTACGTGGTACATTAAATGTTGTGGCGGTTAAAGCACCTGGATTTGGTGACCGTCGTAAAGCAATGTTAGAAGATATTGCTGTCTTAACAGGTGCGACAGTTATTTCAGAAGAATTAGGTTATGAGTTGAAAGATGCAACAGTAGCACATTTAGGTCATGCAGGCAAAGTAACGGTAACCAAAGATGCAACAACGATTGTTGAGGGAGCAGGCGATAAACAAGCGATTGCGAATCGTATCGCTATTATTCGTGCTCAAGCAGAAGAAACAACTTCTAGCTTTGATAAAGAAAAATTACAAGAGCGTTTAGCAAAATTATCTGGTGGGGTGGCAGTGATTAAGGTAGGTGCTGCTACTGAAACAGAACAAAAAGAACGTAAATTGCGTATTGAAGATGCTTTAAATGCAACACGTGCAGCCGTCGAAGAAGGAATTGTTGCTGGTGGTGGTACAGCATTGGTGAATGTACAAGATAAAGTATTAGCAATTGAAGCGACTGGTGATGAAGCGACTGGTGTAGCGATTGTTGCACGTGCTTTGGAAGAACCAGTACGTCAAATTGCTGAAAATGCAGGTAAAGAGGGTTCAGTTGTAGTCAATGAACTTCATCGTTCAGAAAAAGGCATCGGTTATAATGCTGCGAATGATACATTTGAAAACATGATTGAATCAGGTATTGTAGATCCAACGAAAGTAACACGTTCTGCTTTACAAAATGCTGCGTCAGTAGCTGCTTTATTATTAACAACTGAAGCAGTTGTCGCAGAGATTCCAAAAGAGTCACCTGAAATGCCAATGGGTGGCATGCCAGGGATGATGTAAGAAAAGTCAATGAATCGCTATAAGTATCGACTGGTGGTACTTGTAGCGATTTTTTATGTATAAATCAAAGATGAAAGTTCTTAGGTGGTTCCAAGTGAGTTTTTAAACAGTAGAAATAATAGCTAAAATACACCGATTCTATCAATTGTTTTGAAATCGATTTCTTACAAAATGTTTCGGAAAATACACTTACAATAGATGTTTTTTTTTGCGATTTATAGTATTCTAATAAGCGAAGGAGTGGTGTATTTGAAAGAAACAGTCATTCGGTTTTGGAGTGGTCTTCATACCATTGGTAGTAATATTGTAAGTCTACAAAATGGTGACTACCGATTAATTATGGATTTCGGTGCATTAGCTGGAGCAGATATTAATCGTTTGTGTCATAAATCCGAGGGATACTCATTGTTAAGCGAAAATTTATTGCCAAAAATTGACGGCTTATATGATCAAGCGACATTAGCGACTTATCCATTAGAGTCATTAGAAGATAGTTCAATTAAAACGATTCTTTGTTTGTCTCATTTACATTTAGATCATATTGGTTCATTTGGACAATTGAGTGATAAGACACCTGTTTATGCTTTGCAAGAATCGGTTGATTTTTATGCAAAATTAAAAGAAACTAATTTATTGCCAGCCTATAATGTTAATTGGCAAGGGGTGCAACCGGGTGAAGTGATTGAACATGGGCCTTTCTCAATTGAGTTTGTTCCAGTTGATCATGATACAATGGGTGCTGCAAGTGTTTTTGTGACAGCACCGGATACAAAATTGATTTATTCTGGTGATTGGCGTCTGACTGGATTTGAGCCGGAGAAGATGATGTCATGGGCTCAAAAAGCCAATGCTTTTAATGCAGACTTGTTATTAATGGAGGGCACGACTTTTAGCCATGTTAATACAGATCCTAGTGAAGTAGATATTCGTATTGCAGCTAAAACGACAGATTTGCGTGCACGCAATGAATGGCATTTGATTGAAAATATTAAAAAAGCAATGGCAGATTATGATGGGCGTTTAGTAGCATTTAATGGGTATCCACAAAATGTTCGTCGTATGATTGAATTAGTAAAAGTAGCAAATAAAATGGGTCGTGAGTTTGTTTTTAATTCGGCATTTTATCAAATGATTCAAGATTATGTGCCAGCAGATTTACGAGTGCGTAAGTTAAGCGAACATGATGTTACGGTTGAAATGATTCAGGCTGAACCAGAAAAGTATATGCTACAAGTCGAAGAAGATTCTATTGATACACTGTTGAGTTTTCCAGCAGGTCTTTATTTACATTCAAATGGGATGCCATTGGGCAGTTATATGCCAAGCTACGAGCCGTTTGTCAATCGTATTGTAGATGCTGGTTGGGAATTTGTGATTGCAGCAGCGACTGGTCATGCATCAACACGAGATTTATTATTAATGAATGCAGTGATTAGACCAAAAGTGATTGTGCCTTGGCATACATTCCAACCGGAAACTTATGCGAAAGCATTGCAAGAACAAGGGCAGTTAGCTTGGTTGCCAGAATACGACCAAACTTATACTTGGTCAACTTTAGCAGCGTCGTTAGGAGTAATCGATGAAAAAAATTAGTTTTTTAATGACCAGTGATACGCATGGGTATTGGCTAGACCGTCCAATTAATCCAAATGCGAGTTTACTCAATACAGCACATGTGTTGAATACAATTCGTCAGAATAATTCACATACTACGATTGCGATTGATTTAGGAGATTTTATTCAAGGTTCTTCATTTGCAACTTATTGTAGTCAAGTGGCAAAAAATGGCGATTGCTTTGCTCGTGCGATGAATGCGTTGAATTATGATTTTCAAATTATTGGGAATCATGAGTTTAATTTCGGTTCGGATTATCGAAATGGGATTTTGAATCAGTTAAATGCACAGTTATTAGTGAGTAATATTATTGATGAGCAAACAAATCAACCTTTTATGGGGCAACCGTATGCAATCATTGAACGTGAGGGTGTCAAAATCGGTATTGTCGGAGTTACAACGCATTATATTCCTAACTGGGAATTGCCGGCTCATTATGCAGGTTTACGGTTTGATGATGCGTTTGAAACGACAAAATATTGGTGTCAGCAATTACGACCACAAGTAGATGTGTTAGTGGTAGCATATCATGGTGGTTTTGAATGTGATTTGGATACCTTTGAACCATTGGAAGATTTGACCGGTGAAAATCAAGGGGTTAAAATGCTGCAAGAAATTTCTGAAATTGATGTATTGTTAACAGGGCATCAGCACCGTCATATTAATCAAAAAGTAAATAATACATGGGCGATTCAGCCAGGTCATGCTGGAGAATTTGTGGCAGAAGTGGTTGTATCGGTCGATGAAAACAATCGAGTGGTAGATTCTGTAGGGTATTTGCATGATACTGCGAGTGTGTCTACTGAGTCAGCATTAGTTACAGTATTAGAACCACAATTTTCTAATGGAAAATTATGGCTTGAAACGGTATTAGGGCAAGCACCAATCGTGCAGCCAACGAAAGAATTATTCCAAGCGAGATTGCAAGGTCATCCTTTTGTGGAATTGTTAAATCAAGTGCAAAAAGAAGTGACGCAAGCTGATTTTAGTGGTGTTGCCTTGGTAAATGAGTTTTTTGCATTGTTTGAGGGCAACATAACGAACGAAATATTGTTGAAAGCATATCCGTATTTTAATTTGATTGCAACAGTTAAACTGACTGGACAAGAAATATATGAGGTCATGGCATTTGATTTTGAATATTATCAATTGGACGAAACAGGAGCTATTGCAGTGAATCCGTCATATATTTATCCGAAACCTAAGCACTATAATTATGATTTGTACTCAGGTTTTACAACGCATGTCGATATGACAAAGGATAAAAGAGAACGGATTGTCAGCATTATTGATGAGCGAACAGGTGAGCCGATTGAGTTGGATAAGGAATATACACTAGCGATTTCGCAATATCGTGCTGTCGGTGGTGGTGACTATAAAATGTTTACGAAAGATAAAATTCAATCAATTTCTGAGATTGATATTGCAACAGCATTAGTAAAAGCGTTGCAGACATTTGACGCAGCAAAATGGCAGCAGATTAATCAAGATTATAGTCATGTAATTTGGCATAGTGGAGAAAGTATCACAGTAAAGGATGAGGTGGAAACGTGCAAGTAAGATTTGATAATGTCACGATGCAGTTTGAAAATAAAAAAGTATTAGATAATATTAATTTTACATTACCGAGTGGTGAATTAATTTCATTTTTAGGGCCAAGTGGTTGTGGGAAGTCTACGACATTGTACTTGATTTCTGGTTTGTTAAATGCAACATCTGGAAACATTTATTTTGACGATAAAGATGTAACAAAATTAGATCCTGTAAAACGTCAAGTGGGATTAGTGTTTCAAAATTATGCGTTATATCCACATTTAACGGTATTAGAAAACATTATGTTTCCATTGAAAATGGCGAAAATGCCTAAGGCACAACGTATTGAAATTGGAAAAGAAATGGCAGCATTAACTCAAATTCATGACCAATTAGATAAATACCCACGTCAATTATCAGGTGGTCAACAACAACGTGTTGCGATTAGTCGTGCATTAGCGAAATCACCGTCTATTTTATTAATGGACGAACCTTTATCGAACTTAGATGCTCGTTTACGGATTGAAATGCGTGAAGAAATCAGACGCATTCAACAAGAAACTGGTGTTACGACGGTATTTGTTACCCATGACCAAGAAGAAGCATTGAGTATTGCAGATAATGTTATGGTGTTAAATCAAGGTGAAATTCAACAGATGACAGACCCAGTAACCTTGTATCGTGAACCAAGTAATTTATTTGTTGCTAAATTTATCGGAACACCAATTATCAATACATTTACTAAAAATTCGCCGCCATTAAATCCAAATGCTTGGGTAATGAATCATGATTGGGAAACATTAGGAATTCGTTCAGAGCATTTCCGTCTAGGAACTTTAGCTGACCATTTAGTGAGTGCAACAGTGCAACGAGTTGAGCAAGTCGGAAAAGATGTGACGATTCATTGCGAGTGTAATGGTGAAACATTTGTGGTATCGGATATTGATGCTGAATTACCTGTTGGAGAGCAAATATTCTTAACGGTTGAGCCAAAACATTTGATGTTCTTCAATCAAAAAGCGAATCGTGTTGAGGTAGTGTAACATGAATAAAAAACCAACACTCAAAAGTTCTTTGCAGGCTTTGTTATATTTAGCACCAATGTTAACGATTAGTGGGATTTTTACGATTTTCCCTATTTTTAAGTCGATTGCGATGAGTTTTTATACTAAATTCAATCTCTTTACAGGTGAAGTATCTGCACGTGGTTTAGACAATTATAGAACGGTTTTAACTGATAAGAACTTCCATGCAGCTTTACGCAATACGGTTATCTATGTTATTGGTGTTGTGCCGACAACGATTTTTATTTCGCTATTGATTGCGATGATGTTGAATAGTATTCCATTTTTAAAAGGAATTTTTAGAACGGTCTATTTTTTACCTTATGTAACCAGTACTGTAGCCGTATCGGTTGTGTGGAGTTGGCTCTATCATTCACGTTATGGATTTTTCAACTATATTCTTGGATTGTTCGGAGTTGATGCTATCAATTGGTTAAATTCGCCGGATAATGCTTTGCCAGCCGTTATGATTATGGCGATATGGAAAGGATTAGGGTTTAATATCTTACTCCTACTTGTAGGGTTAGGAAATATTAATGAAAATTACTATAAAGCAGCCAAAATTGACGGGGCTAATGCATTTCGTCGTTTCACGAATATAACGATTCCGTTATTGCGTCCGACTTTATTCTTATTGTCAACTCTTGGGGTTATCAGTGGATTTAAAGTATTTGACGAAGTGTATGCTTTATTTAGTGGGCGTCCTGGGCCAGCCGGTTCTGCTACTACATTAGTTTATTATTTATTCCAAAAATTCTATGTGCAATTTAAATACGGTGAAGCAGCTGCAACAGGTATTATTTTATTTGTGATTGTATTAGGTATTACCTTAGTTCAAAATGCAGGTAACCGTTACTTAGAAAAGAGAGGTGGCTAAAATGAAGGGCATCGTTAAAAATTTAGCGCTTTACGCTATCCTGTTTTTAGGTGGAATCTTTATGATTTTGCCATTCTACTGGATGTTGGCAACGAGTTTGAAGTCATCTGGTGAAGCGATAATGATACCACCAACGTGGTTGCCACAAAATTGGTTGTTTTCAAACTATGAAAAAGCATTGGAAGTAGCTCCATTCGCTCGTTATTTCTTAAACAGTGTGTTCGTTACATTAGCAACAACTTCAGGGGAATTAGTGACAAGTATTTTAGCTGCGTTTGCATTTGCGAAGTTAAAATTCTGGGGTAAAGATATATTGTTCATTATTTTACTAGGAACGATGATGGTGCCAGGTGAGTTGATGACGATTCCGAACTTCGTGACCTTGTCTGGTTGGGGAATGATTAATACTTATTGGGCATTGATTATTCCATGGTTAGCGAGTGTGTTCTCAGTCTTTACTTTAAAACAATCATTTCAATCGGTACCAGACCAATTGTATTATGCAGCGAAAACTGATGGTGCGAGTGACTGGCGTTTCTTATGGGAAATGTTAGTGCCATTATCACGTTCATCAATTATCGCAGTAATGATTTTAAAAGTTATCGGTAGTTGGAACTCATTTATGTGGCCATTGATTGTAACGAATGATAAGGCATTGCGTACATTGCCTGTCGGATTACAAGCATTTACGACTGAGGCTGGAACACAATTTGAATTGTTAATGGCAGCTTCGACATTAGTAGTGGTACCAATGGTTGTCATCTATTTATTATTACAAAAATACATTATGCAAGGTATTGCAAGTTCTGGTTTGAAAGGGTAAAGGCGAACATTAACAAAAAAATATAAAATTAATTCTATTATGAGTTGACAAAATCTTATTCTTTTACGAAAATGTAGTTGGCGGTACTGTGATGCCGTTGAACGTGCTATTTTAGGAGGAAAAATTTTAATGAAAAAATTACGCACATTAGCAGCAACTTTATTAACAGCTTCAGCGTTGAGCACTTTTGTTCCAACTGCTTCTGCTCAAGAAAAAGTTCAGGTAACTTTCTGGCATGCCATGAATGGTAAGCACCAAGAAACGATTACAAAATTGGTTGAAGAATTTAATAATTCTCAAGATACAGTTGAAGTAATCGAACAAAACCAAGGTGATTATAGCTCATTACAACAAAGTGTTATGGCATCAGGTGTATCTGGTCAATTACCAACAATCGCACAATTAACAGCATCTAATACACCGGACTACATGGATCAAGGTTTATTAATGCCTTTAAATGATATTTTAACAGCTGAAAATGGCTTTACAGATGAATTACGTGAAGGAATTTTCCCTGGATTTATGACAGGTGTAACTTTTGGTGATAAAATTTATGCTTTACCATTCGCCAAATCAGTTCGTTTAATGTTTGTTAACCAAACAATGTTAAATGAAGTTGGTGCAGAAGTACCAAAAACTTGGGAAGAAGTAAAAGCATTAGGTGAAGCATTAGATAAAGCAGGTATCGAAAAACCAGCAATGGGATTTGAAAATGATGTGGCTGCTGAATATGAAACAATGGCACGTCAAAATGGTGCTGCTTGGATTTCATCAGACTTATCTAAAGTTGACTTTACATCAAAAGAAGCGTTAGAACCAATTCAATTCATTAAAGAATTAATTGATGCAGGTCATGCACGTACTGCTGGTGAAGATGGTTACATGAGTGGTCCATTCTCATCTGGTGAATCTGCATTATATATCGGTTCATCAGCTGGTTTACCATATGTATTACCAGGTGTTGAAGAAAACAATATTGAATTAAAAACAGCTCACGTACCAGTATTCGGTGGTGGTGAAGAATTAACAATTTTTGCTGGAAATGACTTAGGTGTATTCTCATCTGCGTCTGAAGAACAACAAAAAGGTGCGATTCAATTCATTTCATTCTTGTTAAATAACACTGCTCGTTGGGCATCTGAAACAGGTTACTTACCAGTAACAAAACAAGGTGTTGAGTCAGAAGTTTGGACAAAATACTTAGAAGAAAACCCATTAGTAAAAGCAGCATCTGAAGAATTAGAATTCGGTATGTCTCAACCAGCATATGTTGGTGCTAGTGAAGTTTACTCAGAATTAAAAATTGCTTTAGAAAACATTTTAATTAATGGTAGTGATTTTGCAGAAGAAATGGGTAAAATCGAAAGTTTAGTTAAAGGCCATTTAGGTCAATAATCTTAAACCTATTAAATGCACTCCTGAAAGGGAGTGTGTTTTTTTAGGAGTGGAAGATAAATTGTGCATCTTAATTGACCTTCTTTGACTAAAACGGTATAATAATGACACATTACTTAACAAGTTTACTTAAATTGTTAAGTATAAATTAGCAATAGATGGTTTCTAGTATTTTGAATGAACTATTTATCGAAGTAGAGGAGTAATAAAAGATGAACTTAATTCCAACGGTTATTGAACAATCATCACGTGGAGAGCGTGCATATGATATTTATTCACGATTATTAAAAGATAGAATTATTATGTTAAGTGGGCCAATTGATGATAATGTAGCGAATAGTGTAATTGCACAATTACTATTTTTAGAAGCTCAAGATTCAGAAAAAGATATTTATCTATATATCAATTCTCCTGGTGGTAGTGTTACGGCAGGTATGGCAATTTATGATACGATGAATTTCATTAAGTCTGATGTTCAAACAATTGTTATGGGTATGGCTGCGTCAATGGGTGCATTTTTATTAGCAGCTGGTCAAAAAGGAAAACGTCATGCTTTACCGAATGCAGAAATTATGATTCACCAACCATTAGGTGGAGCACAAGGACAAGCGACTGAAATTGAAATTGCTGCACGTCATATTTTACGTACACGTGAACGTTTGAATGAAATCTTAGCAGAGCGTACAGGGCAACCAATTGAAGTGATTGCACGTGATACAGATCGTGATAATTATAAGAGCGCTCAAGAGGCAAAAGAATATGGTTTGATTGATAATATTATGGAGAACAATCAATCGTTAACTAAATAATTAAGTGAAGACTAAGTTTGACAGGACTTAGTCTTTTTTTTGAATGTAACCGCACATCGTGGTCGAATATCGACCACTTTCTAATAAAAAATATTAATGAAGTGTACTCGAGTTTAGTTTGCAAATTATGCAGATAAATGTTATAGTATTAATGTGGTAAGCGACCTAATTTTGTAAAATGAGAGAAATTATTCGGATTTTAATTTATGGTCGTATATTGCCCAAAAAGGAGGAACACCATGCAGGATGTTTTTTCTATAATGCAAGACATTGCACCAGATTTAAATGAGATGTTGCAAGTCCGTTGTTCGATTTTGTATCAATTACAGTCAACACATCAGGCAATTGGACGAAAAACATTAGCACAAAAGGTGAATTTATCCGAGCGTTCACTGCGTACAATTATTCAGTTAATGAAAGAACAGCACTTAGTTGAAGTAGGACATTCAGGTATACGTTTGACGTCCAGAGGACAAGAAGTGGCTGCTGTTATTGCCGATAAAATGGTGAGCACGAATTATTTGCATGAGTTATCAGCAAAGTTACAATCTCGTTTAGGATTGGACGGTTGCATGGTAGTGAGTGGGAATGTCGAACAAGATACGAGCGTCTATGCAGAATTAAGCCGAGCAGTTGAGCAAGTGTTGAATCGCTATTTAAAATATGGGCAAAATACAATTGCAGTAACTGGTGGCGAAACGCTCGCACATGTAGGCGAGGGCTTGACGCAAATTCTATCGAAAGATAGAGAGCTAGTATTTGTTCCAGCACGAGGTGGTGTTGGTGGACGATTCAATATTCAATCAAATATGGTGGGGGGGCTTATGGCTCAAAAAACTGGAGCACAATATGTTCCGTTGTTTATCCCCGATATGATGGAAGAATTGGCGTCTAAAGCACTATTGAATGACCCAGCTATCAATCAAGCAGTGATGTTGGGAAAACAAGCAGACTGCTTATTGGTGAGTGTGGGTTCTGCCAAGACTATGGCAGAGCGTCGTGAACTGACAAGTGAACAGCAGCAATTATTGCGTGAACAGCAGGCGATAGGTGAAGCGTTTGGTGTATTTTTCAATGAACAAGGGAATGAAGTGTTACGATTACCGAGAATTGGTATTCAAATCGAAGAACTCAGTCAAATTCCTTTAGTTGTGACAGTAGTAGCAGGTGCTTCTAAAGCAGAAGCGGTAAAAGGCTATTGTCAACTAGTCCAACATCATGGGTGGCTCATCTGTGACGAGGGCGTCGCAAATATGATTTTAAATGAGGGAACTCATTAAAATAAAATATCCTTAAGGAGGAAGTCAAATTATGACAGTAAAAGTAGGTATTAATGGTTTCGGACGTATTGGTCGTTTAGCATTCCGTCGTATTCAAGAAGTGGAAGGCATTGAAGTAGTTGCAATCAACGACTTAACAGATGCTAAAACATTAGCTCACTTATTAAAATATGACACAACTCAAGGCCGTTTCAATGGTGAAGTTGAAGTATTAGAAGGAGCATTCCGTGTAAACGGTAAAGAAGTTAAAGTATTAGCTAACCGTAACCCTGAAGAATTACCTTGGGGTGAATTAGGAGTAGACATCGTATTAGAATGTACTGGTTTCTTCACTTCAAAAGAAAAAGCTGAATTACACTTAAAAGGTGGCGCTAAACGTGTTGTAATCTCTGCTCCTGGTGGTAACGATGTACCAACAGTTGTTTACAACGTAAACCACGACATCTTAAAAGGTGACGAAACAGTAATTTCTGGTGCTTCATGTACTACAAACTGTTTAGCTCCTATGGCTAAAGTATTACAAGACAAATTTGGTGTTGTTGAAGGTTTAATGACAACTATCCATGCTTACACTGGTGACCAAAATACTTTAGATGCACCACACGGTAAAGGTGACTTACGTCGTGCTCGTGCTGCTGCTGCAAACATCGTACCTAACACAACAGGTGCTGCTAAAGCTATCGGTTTAGTAATTCCTGAATTAAACGGTAAATTAGACGGTGCTGCACAACGTGTTCCAGTTCCAACAGGTTCATTAACTGAGTTAGTAACTGTTTTAGAGAAAAACGTAACAGCTGACGAAATTAATGCAGCAATGAAAGAAGCTGCTAACGAATCTTACGGATATACTGAAGATCCAATCGTATCTTCTGATATCGTAGGTATCACATTTGGTTCATTATTCGATGCAACTCAAACAAAAGTTATGACAGTTGGCGACAAACAATTAGTTAAAACTGTTGCTTGGTATGATAACGAAATGTCATATACTGCTCAATTAGTTCGTACTTTAGAGTACTTCGCTAACTTATAATATTAAGTGTGAGAGCTTGCGATTAGTATAGCGTCTTATAAAAAAGAGCGTCTATCCAAGACAGCGGGGAGGCATGACGCTTCCTCGCATTTTTTATAGAGTTAAGAGCGAATAAAACTTTTTAAATAAATTTGATAACCTTAGGAGGGTAACTGAATGGCAAAAAGAACAGTTGAAGATTTACAAGTTCAAGGTAAAACAGTATTAGTACGTGTTGACTTTAACGTTCCAATGAAAGAGGGCGTTATTACAAACGATAACCGTATTGTAGCAGCTTTAGATACAATTAAATATTTAATTAATAACAAAGCTAAAGTGGTATTATTCTCTCACTTAGGAAAAGTGAAAGAAGAAGCTGATAAAGCAAGTAAATCATTAAAACCAGCAGCAGACCGTTTAGCTGAATTATTAGGACAACCGGTTGCATTTTCACCAGAAACTCGTGGTGCTGAATTAGAAGCAGCTGTTAAAGCATTGAATGAAGGCGATGTATTAGTTGTTGAAAATACACGTTTTGAAGATATCGACGGTAAGAAAGAATCTAAAAATGATCCAGAATTAGGTAAATATTGGGCATCTTTAGGTGATTTATATGTAAACGATGCATTTGGTACAGCACACCGTGCACATGCATCAAACATCGGTATTGCATCAAACTTACCAAATGCAGTTGGTTACTTAATGGAAAAAGAAGTAAAATTCTTAGGTGAAGCAGTTGATGCTCCAGTTCGTCCATTTGTAGCAATTTTAGGTGGAGCGAAAGTTTCAGATAAAATTAAAGTAATCGAAAACTTGTTAGAAAAAGCGGATAAAGTTATTATCGGTGGTGGTATGGCTTATACGTTCTTAAAAGCACAAGGTAAAGAAGTTGGTAAATCATTATTAGAATTAGACCGTGTTGAATTAGCAAAAGAATTGTTAGAACGTGCAGGCGATAAATTAGTATTACCTGTGGACATCGTTGTAGCGGATGACTTCTCTAATGATGCAAACCGTAAAGTTGTATCAGTTGATGAGATTCCTGCTGATTGGGAAGGTTTAGATTGTGGTCCTGAATCAGTTAAATTATTTACTGATGTTTTATCAACAGCTAAAACAGTTGTTTGGAACGGACCAATGGGTGTATTTGAATTACCAAACTTTGCTAAAGGTACAATTGGTGTGTGTGAAGCGATTGCTCATTTAACAGATGCTACGACAGTTGTTGGTGGTGGAGATTCTGCTGCAGCTGTTGCACAATTAGGTTATGAAGATAAATTTACTCACATTTCAACAGGTGGTGGTGCGTCATTAACTTACTTAGAAGGCGTAGAATTACCAGGTGTTGTGTCAATTGAAGATAAATAATAAGTAAAAAATCTTAAGACGCTGGATATGAAGTTTATCGATTAATAAACTTTGTATGGCGTCTTCAAGGTGAATACTACAATATAAAAAAAGGAGTGGATTTGATGAGTCGTAAACCAATTATTGCAGGTAACTGGAAGATGAACAAAACACATAGCGAAGCACGTGAATTTGTTTCAGCAGTGAAAAATAATATTCCGTCAAATGAATTAGTGGATACTGTTATTGGTGCACCAGCATTATTCTTAGAGGGCATGAAAAAAGGTGTTCGTGAATCAGAAGTTAAAGTAGCAGCGCAAAACTGTTATTTTGAAGATGAGGGAGCATTCACTGGTGAAGTAAGTCCTAAAGCATTAGGTGCGTTAGAAGTGGACTATGTTATTATTGGTCACTCTGAACGTCGTGAGTATTTCCACGAAACAGATGAAGATATTAATAAAAAAGCACATGCGATTTTCCGTAATGGTATGACACCAATTATTTGTTGTGGTGAAACATTGGAAACGTATGAGGCTGGTGAAGCAGTTGAATTTGTTGGTGCACAAGTATCTGCAGCATTAAAAGGTTTATCAGCTGAACAAGTGGCTTCATTAGTAATTGCTTATGAACCAATTTGGGCAATCGGAACTGGTAAATCAGCAACTCAAGATGATGCACAAAAAATGTGTAAAGCAGTACGTGACGTTGTTGCGCAAGACTTTGGTCAAGAAGTTGCAGACAAAGTTCGTGTACAATACGGTGGTTCTGTGAAACCAGAAAACATTGCTGACTACATGGCATGTCCAGATGTGGACGGTGCATTAGTTGGTGGCGCAAGTTTACAAGCTGAGTCATTCTTAGCATTATTGGAGGCAGTTAAATAATGAGTAAAGCACCTGTAGCTTTAATTATCTTAGATGGTTTTGCCATTCGAGATGAAGTAAAAGGAAATGCTGTTAAAGCAGCGCATAAACCAAATTTTGACCGTTATTGGGCAGAATTTCCACATAATCAATTAAAAGCTAGTGGAGAAGATGTTGGTTTACCAGACGGTCAAATGGGTAACTCAGAAGTAGGACACATGAATATTGGTGCTGGACGTATTGTGTACCAGTCATTAACACGCATTAATATTTCAATTCGTGAAAAAGACTTCTTTGAAATTCCTGAACTAGTAGAAGCTGTTAAAGCAGCGAAAGAAAGTGGTAAAGCATTACACTTAATGGGCTTATTGTCTGACGGTGGGGTTCATTCACATTATGAACATTTATTCGCTTTATTACAATTAGCTAAAGACCATGGCTTAGAAAAAGTATATGTACATGGATTTTTAGATGGTCGTGATGTAGCACCGTCTTCTGCAATTGACTTTGTTAAGACAACTGAAGAGAAGTTTGATGAAATCGGTGTAGGTGAATTTGCGACAATCTCTGGTCGTTACTATGCAATGGACCGTGACAAACGTTGGGAACGTGTGCAATTAGCATACGACGCAATGGTTTATGCTAAAGGTGAAACATTTGCAAGTGCAGCTGAGGGTGTTCAAGCGTCATACGATAAAGAAGTATTCGATGAATTTGTATTACCATTTGTTGTAACGAAAGGTGATGCACCGGTTGCTACGATTGAAGACGGTGATTCAGTAATCTTCTTCAACTTCCGTCCTGACCGAGCAATTCAATTAGGAACAGCATTAACAAATCCAGCATTTGACGGATTTGATCGTGGTGAACATGCACCTAAAACAGCTAAATTTGTGACATTTACTGAGTACAGTGCCGATGTTATTGCTGAGATTGCATTTAAAAAGCAAGATTTAGTGAATACAGTAGGTGAAGTGTTAGCAAGTGCTGGCAAAACACAGTTACGCATCGCTGAAACTGAAAAATATCCACATGTTACATTCTTTATGAGTGGTGGACGTCACGAAGAGTTTGAAGGAGAATCACGTATTTTAATTCCGTCACCAAAAGTTGCGACTTATGATTTAAAACCAGAAATGTCAGCTTATGAAGTAAAAGATGCTTTAGTAGCAGCTATCAACGAAGATACATTAGATGCGATTATCTTGAACTTTGCTAACCCTGACATGGTTGGACACAGTGGTATGTTAGAACCAACTGTAAAAGCAATTGAAGCTGTTGATGAGTGTTTAGGTGAAGTTGTAGATTTAATCATCTCAAAAGGTGGTTATGCGATTATTACGGCTGACCATGGTAACTCAGATGAAGTGATTACTTTAGATGACCAACCGATGACAGCTCATACAACCAATCCAGTGCCAGTTATTGTAACAAAACATGGTGTTGAATTGCGTGACGGTGGACGTTTAGCTGATTTAGCACCAACATTGTTAGATTTATTAAATGTAGCACAACCAGTTGAAATGACTGGAGAATCATTGATTAAAAAATAAATAAATAATCAATTTGTTAGAAAAACTTTTGCTTTTTATGCAGAAGATTATTAAAATATAATATAGGTGTTCATGTATTATTGCATGGAAATAAAGCCGAAAATAAAGGAGAAAACAATATGCCATTTATTACAGATGTATATGCACGCGAAGTATTAGATTCACGTGGTAACCCAACAATCGAAGTAGAAGTTTATACAGAAAGCGGTGCTTTCGGACGCGGTATGGTACCGTCAGGTGCGTCTACTGGTGAACACGAAGCAGTTGAATTACGTGATGGCGACAAATCTCGTTACTTAGGTAAAGGTGTTTCTAAAGCTGTTGATAATGTAAACAACATTATTGCTGAAGCATTATTAGGTTATGATGTTTTACAACAACAAGCAATCGATAAATTAATGATCGAATTAGACGGAACTCCAAACAAAGGTAAATTAGGTGCGAACGCTATTTTAGGTGTTTCTATCGCTGTTGCACGTGCTGCTGCTGATTACTTAAACGTACCAGTATACCAATACTTAGGTGGTTTCAATACTAAAGTATTACCAACTCCAATGATGAATATCGTAAACGGTGGTTCTCACTCTGATGCACCTATCGCTTTCCAAGAATTCATGATTTTACCAGTTGGTGCACCAACATTTAAAGAAGCATTACGTTGGGGTGCTGAAGTATTCCACGCATTGAAATCAATCTTACATGACCGTGGTTTAGTAACAGCTGTAGGTGACGAAGGTGGTTTCGCTCCTGCATTTGAAGGAACTGAAGACGGTGTTGAAACAATCTTAGAAGCAATCAAAAAAGCTGGTTTAGAGCCAGGTAAAGATGTATTCTTAGGTTTCGACTGTGCATCTTCTGAATTCTATGACAAAGAGAAAAAAGTTTACGACTATACTAAATTCGAAGGTGAAAAAGGTAAAGTTCGTACAGCTGAAGAGCAAGTTGACTATTTAGAAGAATTAGTTGACAAATATCCAATTATCTCAATCGAAGATGGTATGGACGAAAATGACTGGGACGGTTGGAAATTATTAACTGAACGTATCGGTCACAAAGTTCAATTAGTAGGTGACGATTTATTCGTAACAAACACTGAAATCTTATCTCGTGGTATCGAACAAGGTATCGCAAACTCAATCTTAATCAAAGTTAACCAAATCGGTACTTTAACTGAAACATTTGATGCGATTGAAATGGCTAAAAAAGCTGGTTACACAGCAGTTGTTTCTCACCGCTCTGGTGAAACAGAAGATTCTACAATCTCTGACATCGCTGTTGCAACTAACGCTGGTCAAATCAAAACAGGTTCATTAAGCCGTACAGACCGTATCGCTAAATACAACCAATTATTACGTATTGAAGATGAATTAGGTGAAGTTGCTAAATACGACGGTTTACAATCATTCTACAACTTAAAGAATAAATAATTTAGTATAAGTGAGAGTATTATGCTTTGAACCATTCTAAGTGGATGATGAGGTAGCTCAAGCGAACTAAAGTGGTGGACTAGGAATTTTTGGATTCCTAGTCTATTTTTGTGGTGCGGAGAATGCTGAAGTGGAAGAGTCTTTACAATTCTCTTATGGTTTGATATCCTTTTACCAAAATGAGCAGTAAATATATATTAACCGAAAAGAGCGTGTTGAAGAGTGAAAATAACAATTTATTGTGGGGCAAGTACAGGGCGTAATCCGATTTATAGTGAGAGAACGAACGAATTAGCTTTATGGATGTCTGAAAATCTTCATGATTTAGTCTATGGTGGTGGTAATGTTGGATTAATGGGAATTATGGCTGATACAGTGATTGAAAATGGTGGTCGTGCAATCGGTGTGATGCCGACATTTTTAGTAGAACGAGAAATTGCACATCAGAACTTATCTGAATTGATAGTAGTTGAAGATATGCCGCAACGTAAAGCGAAAATGATGATGTTAGGAGAAGCCTTTATCGCTTTACCAGGTGGGCCAGGTACATTGGAAGAAATATCGGAAGTGATTTCTTGGGCTCGTATCGGACAGAATGACAAACCTTGTGTCCTGTTTAATATTAATGGTTACTTTGACCAATTAAAAGCGCTGTTTGACCATATGGTTGCTGAGGGCTTTCTTAGTCAAAGCGACCGAGATAATGTTCTTTTTTCAGATGATATTTTAGAAATTGAACAATTTATTTTGAATTATTCAGCTCCCGATGTTCGTAAATATTAATGAATAAATCAAACTGCACTCTAGATAAACAAGGAGTGCAGTTTGTTTTCTATTAAAATACGCAATAATAAATGACGCATAATAGTGTGTAGCTGAGAATAAAGTAGAGAATACCATAACGAAATGCAGTGATTGGCTTAAATAGTCGAATTAATGTTAATATTGTGGCAACAATGATGATTGAAATCAACCAAGTTGACTGCAATCGTAATGGTGTCAGTCCGTAAAACCAAATGTAAATGCCGATTAATTTCCATGCAGCTAAACATGAGAATAATAAATTAAAGCTGAATAAGATGACAAGTGATATTTTTGCATATTGTGTGTGCCATAGTGCACGATTTCCAAATAGAAAAGCAAATCCTAGTACAAAAAAGTTGAGTAAAGTGATTTGAACGAGTTGCCAAAAACCACTGACTGCTAAATGTGATGCTTGAGCTGCTCGTATCACTTGTTGTGTTGGAATGCTACTTAATTGAGTTGCTAAATCTTGTAGCGAAATGATAAAGAATAGACCATATAATAAGCATAGAGCTGTAGCGATGATTGTTACATTTAGTGTTGAAAATATTCGGATGCGTGATAATGTTTCTTCTGTACGCTCAGGGGTTATCGTAGAGCGATTTGAAAAAATTGCACCAGCGATTAAACCGTATAACCACAAACTTACTGGAATACTTAAAATCGCAAAAGAAATAGTATCCGTCCAAAAAGTGCTATTGAACCAATTTTTGAAAAATGATTGCATATTATGGATGAAATATTGTTGTGCGAACTGGTCAAAAATGCTAGAAATTTCACTTAATTGATCAACTGCAAAGACTACCAGTCTGGTGGTAATGAAAACAGTGACAAGTAATTTTAAAGTTTGTATGACCCTGTCTTTTAATGAGTAAGTAGCATTTTCGTGATTAGACGGCAAAAGTAATACTTTTGTGGCAGTGAAGAAATGTGAAAATGGAATGGTAATTGAACCACGCCATACATCAATTCCTGATAGCCAATTGAATTGTTCTCCAATTAATTGATTACTCCGTACTAGTACATAGCCAATAAAAAGAAAATGCAATGCTATTACTTGGAAAAATAAAAAATCTTCTGCTGAATAGCGGTCATACTGAGTTGATAGTAAAAAGGATTGTATCAGGCAACTGATGAGCAGTACAGCATATTCAAGTTTTGCAGTAACAGATGCTATGTTTCGTTTCATTATGTGATTGAAATATTCAACAAAAGCAATGAGTGCTAGAGTTAGTAATAAGTAGTAGTGTGTATGTAAATCCCACACTGTATAAGTATATAAGTAGGCAATAATAAATATCCATAGAGTATTAAGTTTTGCTACTCGAATTTGTTGTGCATCAAGTAGTGGTAAGGTGGATTTTTTCTGTTCTACTATTATTTCGTTATTCATAAGTGACTAACTCCTCTCCATTATCAATATATTCGATTAAATCACCTGGTTGGCAATCCAATGCTTTGCATAATGCATTCAGCGTCGAAAAACGGATTGCTTTTGCCTTATTATTTTTTAAAATTGATAGATTGGCTGATGTAATTCCGATTTGTTCTGCCAATGCATTTGAACTGATTTTACGTTTTGCCATTACGACATCTAAGTTTATTTGAATCATTTACTTTCCTCCTATTCTGGTTCGCTGGGGCTTGATTTTCAAGCTGAAATCCCACACTTACTCTATACCGTATAATCTAATTCATCTTGCATTTGAATTGCTTTGGCAAATGCGTTACGCACAATTTGGATAATGAGTGCCGTAAAACCACAAGCGAGTGCGATAAATAAAATTGGTAGATAGCAAGTGAATCCGACTAGAATAGCGATAATTGAAACGATTGTAATGGCATGTGTAATCCAGTCGAGTGTTTTGACGTTTTCATCAATAAAGATGTTGCCATTTTCAATGTTGGTGATTAGGCGATATAATTGAAATAAGAAAAAGAGTGCGAGTGTGCCACTGATATAACCTGAAGATAATAATACGTTAAAACGTAGTTGGTCAGTGAATAAGGGAGTTGAACGTGGCATAATGTATTGAACAATATGTGTGCCAGTGAATAGTAATACTATGGCAATCAATGCAAATAATATAATACTACTTTTTGTAATTTTAATTTGTACTTCAACAAGTGATTTTGGTTGAGTCATCAGAATACCTCCTAAATTTTGTTGAATATAATATATCATAGAGATTTCTGTTTATCAATCAAGTTTTATCGTTTTTCGATAAAAATTGATTGATAAAGAATAAAAGGTATCCGATGTTACTTCTCTTAGAGAACAAAAAAGCTGGACCATAAGGTCCAGCCTTTCAGACATTAATTAGAATTGGTTATGGATAACACGTTCTAAGATGTCAGCGATTTGAGCTTTTGTAGCTTTATTTAAGTATAAAGCGTAACCTGATACACGTAATACAGCGTGTGGATTTTCTTCAGGGTGTTTTAAGATTTCAATTAATTTGTCACGGTTTAAAACGTTAACGTTTAAGTGGTGACCACCTTTTTTGAAGTATCCGTCTAACATTGTAGCTAAGTTAGCTTTACGGTCTACATCTTCACGACCTAATGCTTTTGGATGAATCGCAAATGTATATGAGCTACCGTCACGAGCATCTTCAAATGGAATTTTAGCAACTGATGATAATGCTGCTAAAGCACCTGATTTAACAGAGTTATATTGAGGGTTAGCTCCTGGTGCGATTGGTGTCCATGGTTCACGATATCCAACATATTTAGGATCAGAACCTGTAAACACGTTACCTAATGATTTACCGTAAACGATGTTTGAAGTAATTGTTAAGATTGATGTAGTTACTTCAGCATTACGGTAAGTTGGTAATTTACGTAAACGTTCCATGAAGTCATGTAAGAATCCAGTTACTAATGTATCAACACGTTCGTCATTGTTACCGAATGTAGGGAATTGTTCACCTTCAACAACATAGTCAACTGGGAATCCTTCTTCGTCACGAACGATACGTACTTTAGAGTATTTAACAGCTGATAACATATCCCCAACTAATGCTAAACCAGCGATACCAGTTGCAAAGTAACGGTGTGGATGTGTATCTAATAAAGCCATTTGTGTAGACTCATAAGCATAACGGTCATGAGCACGGTGAATGATGTTCAATGCACGCATGTAAGTTTTTGCTGTCCAGTCTAAAACTTTGTCTAATTTTTCAACTAATTCATCGTATTCTAAGTAGTCACCTTTGATTGGTTCTAAACCTTTGATGACTAAATCACGAGTTTTTTCGTCACGACCACCAGATACAGCATATAATAATGCTTTAGGACCAGAGAAACGAGCTCCGAAGTATTGATGTTCATGTCCCATAACAGCTGGTGATACACAGCAAGCGATAGAAATATCTGTACTGTTCATTGTGTCAGCCATTACTTGGTCATTTTCGTATTGAATTGCTGAAGTGTCGATTGATACTTTAGCACAGTATTCACGGTAAGCACGTGGTAATTTTTCGTTGTAGAAAATAGTTAAGTTTGGTTCGGGTGATTCACCCATTGTATACAATGTATGTAAGCAACGGAATGCAGTTTTTGTTACTAATGAACGACCGTCATTATTCATACCAGCAATTGACAATGTTACCCAAGTTGGCATACCTGAGAATACATCGTTGAAGTCTGGTGTACGTGCGAAACGAATCATACGTAATTTCATAACGAAGTGGTCGATAAATTCTTGAGCTTCTTCTTCAGTGATTAAGCCAGCTTGTAAGTCACGTTCGATATAAATATCGAAGAATGCGTCCATACGTCCTAGAGAAGTAGCAGCACCGTTTGTTTGTTTAGCAGCAGCTAAGAATGCGAAGTAAGTCCATTGGATTGCTTCTTGTGCAGTGCGTGCTGGTTGACGTAAGTCAAATCCGTGTAAATCACCTAATTTAGCTAATTCACCTAATGCACGATATTGTTTAGAAACTTCTTCACGCAATTGCATTTCTTCGTCAGTATAAACTTCTTTTTCTAATGATTTCCAATCGTTTAATTTTTCTTTCATTAAGAAGTCAACACCGTATAATGCTACACGACGGTAGTCACCGATGATACGTCCACGTCCGTAAGCATCTGGTAAACCAGTGATGATTTTATTTTTACGAGCAGCACGAATATCGCTATCGTAAACATCGAATACACCTTGGTTATGAGTTTGAACCCAATCAGTAAAGATGTGTTCTACTTCTTCGTCTAATTTGTATCCGTATGCTTCTAATGCTTGTTTAGCCATACGAACCCCACCGAATGGGTTAAGACCTTGTTTTAATGGTTTGTCAGTTTGTAAACCAACGATTTTTTCTAAATCTTTATTGATATATGAAGCTGGGTGAGATAATACAGTAGAAACAATTTTTTCTTCCATATCAGCTACGCCATGTTCAACTTCGTAAGCTAATAAATCGTTAAATACTTTGTTTAATTGTTTTGTTCCTTCAGTTGCTTCTGCTAAGAAAGATTCGTCGCCAGTATATTCAGTGTAGTTATCACGAATAAATTGTGCTACGTCAATGCTTTCACGCCAAGCATCACCTTGGAAACCGCGCCATGGGTTCAATGTTTCTGTCATAATAAATTCCTCCTGTTTTATAATGCATAGTGCTTCACAAATAAGCTATGCACTTATTATATATAATTATAACACAGTTCGTCAAGGGGATTATGGGTTAAAAAACGCATTAAATCAACATTTCTGTTTCAAAAAGGTGCCACAGTTTTTGAAAAGAATCCGTTTTCTGTATCATAGGTGATGAATGGTTTGATATAGAAAATTGATAGTGATTGTGAAGTTGTGAAAAACATTCACAAAGTTTTGAGCACTGTTGTTATAGATAAAGGTTGCGAATGAAAAACTGACACAAAAACAAATAATTAGTTTGAGAATAACGAAGAAAAATCATCGTCTTTTTCTTTGTTTGATGATTGATACAGATTATGAAATGTTAAAATTTTTCGGCAAAAAAATTTTTAGGGAGTAATCCAGGTGCGTTATGAATGTAGAGTGAAAGTCTGTCTAATCTAAATGAGCTGAATAGGTAATTTGGTAAATCTATGCTATAATTTATAAAGACAAATGGCGATATAAAATAGAGTGAGAGAGGACATTTGAAGTAGAAACCAACCCAAGTGAACCAGACAAAATAAGGAGAACAGCATGGCAAAAAGAAAAATTATGCTAATAGACGGAAGTAGTTTAGCCTTTCGAGCATTTTACTCGATTTTAGATATTGAAAAATTTAAAAATAAAGCAGGACTGCATACCAATGCATTGTATAGCTTTCATCGAATGATTGATTCTGTACTGGAAATGTTTCAGCCGACTCATGTCTTGGTGGCTTTTGATAAGGCTGGTCCGACGTTTCGTACGGAGAAATACGCAGATTACAAAGGTGGTCGTCAGAAAACACCACCTGAGTTTAAGGAGCAAATGCCATATTTGCGTGTGTTTTTAGATGCTTATGGTATTAAACATTATGAAGTAGCTGAATACGAAGCAGATGATATTATTGGGACACTGGCACATCAAGCAGACGCTCAAGATGAAGTCATCGTAATTTCTGGAGATAAAGACTTAATCCAATTGGCGAGTGATAATACGACGGTTTATATTACGCGTAAAGGAGTTAGCGACCTTGAAGCTTATACTCCAGCTACAATCGCAGAAAAATACGCTTTAACACCGGAACAAATTATTGATTTAAAAGGATTAATGGGTGATTCTTCGGATAATTATCCCGGTATTACTCGTATCGGAGAAAAGACGGCATTGAAATTATTACATCAATTTGGTTCGGTTGAAGCGATGTATGAACGTTTGGACGAATTAAAACCGTCAAAAATGAAAGATAATATTATTAGTGATGAAGCAAATGCACGCATGAGTAAAGATTTAGCACGTATTTTGGTAGAAGCACCGATTGAGGTTCGTTTAGAACAAATTGAATTGCGTGAAAAAAATCAGGAAACATTGATTGACTACTATCGTCAAATGGAATTTAATTCTTTTTTAAATCAATTAGAAGTCGAAGTGCCAACTGAAATAGTTGATGAACCGACAATGCATTATGCTATTGAAGTCTTATCGGAGATTGGTACAGAGCATTTACCGAATCAAACGGTAATTTATTTTGAAACATTAATTGAAAATTACCATGAAGCAGAGATTATTCGTATTGCATGGGCTGATATTGAGGCAGAAAAAGTCTATATAGCATCAGCTGAACAGGCTTTCGCATCAAAACTATTTGTTGATTGGTTAGCGTCACCTTTAGCGACCAAAGTGAGTTGGGATTATAAACGTGATCGTGTGTTGGCAAGTCGTTTTAATGCAGATTTCAAAGAAGTGACATTTGATGTTGCGATTGCGATGTATCTTGTCGACCCAAATCAGAGTCAAGCATTGGAGTCTATTGCACAATCTTTATCACTGAAAACCGGTTTACAATCTGATGAAATGATTTATGGTAAAGGGGCTAAATTAGCTGTACCTGAAGATGAGCAAGTGGTAAATCAGCATTTAGTTAATAAAGTAATGACTTTAGTAGCTGCTGTTCAACCTTTGACAAATCAGCTTGAAGCGGTAGGTGCTATGGAATTGTATCATACAATTGAAATGCCATTGGCACAAGTATTGGCGAATATGGAAATACAAGGGATTGCGGTTGATGAAGAAGTGTTACAATCAATGGATAAAACATTGAGTCAGCGATTAGTTATTATGGAACAAGAAATTTATCAATTGGCACAACGAGAATTTAATATTAATTCACCAAAACAATTAGGAGAAGTTTTATTTGATGAATTAGGTTTGCCTGCTATTAAGAAAACGAAGACAGGTTATAGTACGGCAGCGGATGTGCTAGAAAAATTACGCTATGAACATGCGATTGTCGAGAAAATTTTAGACTATCGTCAAATTTCGAAGTTAAAAGGAACGTATGTAGAGGGGTTACCACGTTATATTCATAAAGACGGTAAAATCCATACTCGTTTTGTTCAGACATTGACACAAACTGGACGATTAAGTAGTGCTGATCCAAACTTACAAAATATTCCAATTCGTTTAGAAGAGGGACGTAAAATCCGTCAAGCCTTTATACCAAGTCAGCCAGGTTGGCAATTGTTTGGTGCTGATTATTCTCAAATTGAATTACGTGTACTGGCACATATTTGTGGCGATGAACATTTGCGTCAAGCATTCATTGACGGAGAGGATATTCACTCAGCTACTGCTAGACGTGTATTTGGTTTGTCTGATACAGAAGAAGTAGATAGTCAACATCGTCGTCAAGCTAAAGCTGTTAACTTCGGTATTGTCTATGGTATTAGTGATTATGGTTTGTCGCAAAACTTAAATATTACTCGTAAAGCAGCGAAAACATTTATTGACCGCTATTTTGAAAAATATCCAGGTGTGGCTCAATTCATGGAAGATATTGTGAAAGAGGCGAAAGAACAAGGTTACGTGAGCACATTGTTCAATCGACGTCGTTATTTACCGGATATTTATTCAAGTAACTTTAATTTACGTTCGTTTGCAGAGCGTACAGCTATGAATTCGCCAATTCAAGGAACGGCAGCAGATATTATTAAAGTGGCGATGATTCGTTTGGATGAAGCATTGAGAGAAGAAAAATTATCGGCAAAATTACTGTTGCAAGTGCATGATGAATTGATTTTGGAAGCTCCAGAAGCAGAATTGGAACGTTTAGCAGAGTTAGTGCCACAAGTTATGGAAGAGGCAGTTGCTTTAGCAGTACCATTAAAAGTGGATTATAATAGTGGTATCAACTGGTACGATATAAAATAGCGTCATGATGAAGTGAAGAGGGGAATTGAATGCCGGAATTACCAGAAGTAGAAAGTGTTCGACGTGGTTTGAGTAGCTTAGTGGTGGGTAAGAAAATTGAAACAATCTATGTTGATTGGCCACGAATTATTATCACTGATTTAGATATAAGAGAATGGCAACAACAATTGCTAGGTGAACAAATTGAAAATATCGGTCGTCGAGGTAAATATCTTATTTTTGAAATGACAAATGGACTATTGATTTCTCATTTGCGTATGGAGGGGAAATACCAGTATTTTACTGCCAATGAGATTCCAAAGCAAAAGGGAAAACATACGCATTGTCGCTTTGTGTTTACAGACGGCAGTCAATTGCACTATCACGATGTCCGTAAATTTGGACGCATGGAATGGATAAATAAAGCTGATTATATGAGCTATTTTATTCAGAAGAAATTAGGGCCTGAGCCAACAAGGGCAGACTTCGATTGCGAACGGTTTGCTGAACAGTTGGAACAATCCAAAAAGATGTTGAAACCATTATTGCTAGACCAGTCGCTTGTAGCAGGATTGGGAAATATTTATGTAGATGAAGTGCTATACAAAAGTCAGCTGCATCCTATTATGATAGCAAATCAATTGAATGAACAAGATGTTTTACGTCTGTATGATGCGATAATTCAAGTAATGGAAGCAGCGGTGCGAGCAGGTGGGTCAAGTGTCCGGACGTACTTAAATTCATTGGGCGAAGCCGGCACTTATCAAGAACAATTGCAAGTGTATGGACGACAAAATGAACCATGTGCTCGATGTGGACACCCAATTTATAAAATTCAACTAAAAGGACGTGGCACTCATTTTTGTCCACAATGCCAAAAAAATAGTGCGACAACAAGCGTTCTGAAATGAATCACGGGAGCAAAAAGCGAAAGAGTGCGTTAGCACTCCGAGCGATTTCTGAAGTGGACGTCGAGGCAGCCCAAGCGAACCGGAATAAAACATAGTGTGAGCGACCGTGCATATAAGTTGTTAGAGTGCGTTGAAACAAAAAATAAGGAGTAATGCAATGTGAAAGTCATTGGTTTAACAGGTGGAATCGCCACTGGGAAATCGACGGTATCTCAGTATTTAATAAGTAAGGGATATGAAGTGATTGATGCTGATTTAGTAGCTAGAGAAGTGGTTGAAGTAGGGCAACCTGGCTTGGTAGCACTGGTACAGTCTTTCGGTTCATCGATTTTAACGGTGGACGGACAGTTAGACCGTAAACGATTAGGGACATTAATTTTTTCAGATGTGCCTAAACGCCAAATGGTAAATGAGCTGCTGCACCCTTATATTTTTGAGCGTATTCGTAGAAAACGTGAGCAATCAAATCAAGCGATATTGTTTATTGATATGCCCTTGTTGTTTGAAGTGGGATATGAGAAACAGGTGGATGAAGTTTGGTTGGTCTATGTTTCCAAGGACGTGCAGTTAACTCGTTTAATGGAACGAGATAGTTTGTCCATGGATTTGGCAAAGGAGAGATTATCTTCGCAATGGCCAATCGAACAAAAACGTCAATTGGTGACGACTATTATTGATAATAGTGGGTCAGTTAAAGCAACTTATCAGCAAGTTGAGCAAGCACTGTTAAAGCTTAAAGATTAGTAAGTTAAATAATAGAAACCTTGCGAGTAGATAAAATTTGTAGGGTGTGTAACCGATTAAAGTATGATACAATAACGGTACGATTAATGGGTTTCATAAGGAATAATTTGTATGAAATCTAATGAAAAATATGTGGAGAAAGGAGACGTGCTTTATGCAATGTCCAAAATGTCATTGTGAACAAACAAAAGTAATTGATTCACGCTCAGTAGATGACTCAATTGCAATTCGCCGTCGTCGTGAATGTATGTCTTGTGCGTATCGTTTTAATACTTACGAGCGAGTGGAGCGTACGCCCTTGTTGGTCGTGAAGCGTGACGGCACACGAGAAGAGTTTAGTCGTGATAAATTATTGCGTGGTATTGTACGTGCAGCTGAAAAGCGTCCGATTACACGAGGCCAAATGGAAAAATTGGTATCGGAAGTTGAAAATGATATTAGTAAAGTGGCAGATGCTGAAATTGCGAGCGAACGCATTGGTGAATTTGTCATGCCACGATTAATGCAGCTAGACGAAGTGTCGTACATTCGTTTTGCTAGTGTTTATCGTCAGTTCCAATCACGAGAAATGTTCATCAAAGAATTAGAAAGTATGATGAAGCGAGAGGCACAAGTGCAAGAAGACCATGAGTGAGTTAACAAGTCCTTTACAGCCATTTATTGTTCGACAAAGTGGTGTTTTATCTGAGTTAGAGCTAAAAAGTTTAATTCAGCTTTACCAACCAATTATCGGACATCGAGCGGTTAATTTATATCTACTGCTATTGCAGCAGCCTGTCAATGAGCAAAAAATGTCGCAGCGTAGAGTACATTCCTATTTATTTCCATATGTTGAAGGGGCATTAGGTACAATTGATGAAGCTCGCTTAAAATTAGAGGCAGTAGGTTTATTGCATACATATAAAGAAGCACGTGTTGGAACGGTGCACCCAACTTTATTGTATGATATTCAATATCCATTGTTGTTGGAAGATTTTGTAGCCAATCCTTATTTATCCAATGCTTTGATTAATCAATTAGGTGATTTACAATTTTTTGAAATTTTGAAGCAGTGGGAAGTGCCGAGTATTGAACTAGCTGAATTTGAAGAGGTAAGTGTATCGTTTGAAACGATATTTTCGACCAATCATACCGATTATCAGCATCAAATTGATGAGATGTTGAAAGGTCGAACGCTGCAACAACATTCAACTTCCCAGCCGCAGCGACAAGCGAGTGAGTTTTTTGATTACGCACTATTTTTAAGAAAATTGATGTCAGCTCATGTGGATCATAGTGCATTTGATAATCGTTTAAAACAAGAAGTGTTGGCACTGCATACTATTTATAATTATGATGAGACGGCTTTAGTGGCATTGATTTTGAAGCATTATGATGCTAAGGAAAAACAAGTTGATTATGAGCAATTAAGAGTGACGGCTGCGAAAGCTAAGCAAAGCATGAAGTCGGACTTGTCGGCCGATACAATGTTACAAGAATCGAAAACGAGTGCTGATGTAAGTGGTCGAACAGCATTGAAACAGCAATTTCCACAGTTGCAAGACAAAGAGATTGAAATAGCCTTATTATGCGAACAAGTTTCGCCATTGGCGATGCTTACGCAAATTAAACGTGATAAAAATGGCTTTGTTTCGGCGCAAGAACAACTGTATATTCAAAATATTGCACAATTGACAAGTTTGCCACAAAGTGTTCAGTCCTTTTTGGTGTATTATTTGTTGGTTATCAAAAAACGTACGGATTTTCAAAAAGGTGAAAGTGAAAGGGTTGCGAATGAATGGCAGCAGCAGCATTTAGATTCGCCAGCGAAAGTCATCAGTTATATTCATCAGCAAATGAAAGTGAAGCAAGTTCAACAAAAACAAGCTGGGAGAATACAGCCGTATCGTAAGCAACAGCCTAAGAAGATAGAACCACAACCTTATTGGATGAAACAGCAATCGCAAGACCAGATTCAATCAACTGAAAAAACAACTCAATCGGAAGCAGAACTACGAAATCAATTAGGGCAGTTATTTAATGAAGGAAGTGAGAAGTAATGCAGACAGTTCAAGAAATATTAAAGCAAATTATGGATCGACCTCATTTTAATGAATCTTTTCAAGCGACAGTGGAGCGTATTTTGCATCATGAGGCTGTGCAACAGTTTATCAATGAACATGCCGACCAAATTTCTCAAGAAATGATACAAAATTCATTATCGAAATTAAATGAATTTGTATTGGAACATGATGCGTACCAAAAAGGTGAGCCAGGAAAAAATCCAGGGTTCGTTCCGATATTATTCGTCAATCAAAACTATATTGATATTGCTTATCAGCCGACTGAAAGTTATTTGAAACGTAAACAAGAGCGTAAAGCGAAAGCGCTGTTGGAAAATCGTATGATGAGCAAAGATGTTCGAGAAGCGAGTTGGAATGCGTTGAAACTTGATACACCATCACGTAAACGTATTGCTGATGAAATTGCATTATTTATTTCGAATTATCGCAAACACCCAGAATCAACGCAAGGTCTGTATTTATCTGGTCCCTTTGGTGTGGGGAAAACATATATTTTAGGGGCTTTAGCGAATGCTCTAGCTCAGTCGGGTGTTAAAGTGACGATGTTGCATTTTCCGACCTTTGCTCAGGATGCACGAAAATCTATCCAAGATAATAGTGTTCACGACCTTGTGACTGAAGTTAAAAAAGTTCCGATATTGATGTTGGATGATGTTGGTGCAGAAAATATTACGGCATGGATACGTGATGATATTTTAGCGGTTATTCTGGAATATCGTATGAAAGAATCATTACCGACATTTTTCACTTCTAACTTTTCAATGGATGAATTAGCGGTATATTTAGAATCGACACGTGAGGGTATTGAAAAAGTTAAAGCAGCACGTTTAATGGAACGTGTGCGTTATGTTGCAAAAGAAGTGCAAGTAGACGGTGAGAATTTGAGACAAAAACAAAGAGGTGTTGTTGAATGAAAAAATTTGATCCGCAAGATCAGTTAGAGTTTTTGAAATTGATTAAATTATTATTAATTACTAGTTTAATTGTACAAATTGTAGTGGTGTCTGTTTACTATTTCGGAGAAAAACAGGTGGTTTTGGCTTTTCCGATGTTACTGGGCATTTTCTGTACTGCGGTGGCTTTGTTTTATAGCTATGGGATGCGTGATTAAACGATTTGATATGATATTGGGTAGAATTCTGAAATAATAGGATTCTACCTTTTATTTTTAAAAAAACATAATAAAATTAAAAATAAATTAAATATAACCGTTGACATCTATTTAATTTTATATTAATATAATTTTATGATAAAAATAAATACGTCTTGGACAAAGAGATCTATGACATTTTGAGAGAGTTTACGTGTGGTGTGAGTAAATAATGCGATTAGATGAAGACACAGCCAGTAAGAAGATGTTCGGTGGCAACGTTATAGCTAGAGAAAATCATTTGATTTCTCAATGAGGTGATGACTGTGAAGTCGTCACGAAAAAAGGTGGAACCGCGTTAATAAGACGTCCTTTGCTTACAATGTATTGTGAGTGAGGGACGATTTTTTTGTTGTGGGATTGTGTGTCTGAGGAAGAGGAGAGAATGAATAATGAAAACTTGGAAAAAATGTATCGCAGCTGCTTTAATTATGATGAATTTAGTAAATGGAATGAATATATCAGCAGAATCGAAGATTGAAACAGGGCAAAAGGTTACGATAGGATTTGATGATACTTTTGCACCGTTTGGTTTTAAAAATGAGCAAGGTGAGATTGTAGGATTTGATGTTGATTTGGCAGAGGTAGTATTCAGTCGTATGGGTGTATCGTATGAATTTCAACCGATAGACTGGTCAACGAAAGAAGCAGAATTAGCAACTGGAAATATCGATATGATTTGGAATGGTTATACGATAACGGAAGAAAGAGAAAAGGTATTGCAATTTTCAGATTCTTATGTAGATAATCGTCAAATTATTATTGTAAAAAAAGAGAGTGAGATTCAAACAAAAGCAGATTTAGCTGGTAAAATTGTCGCAACTCAAGCGGAGTCATCTTCATTAGAAGGAATTTTAAAGGATAGTGCTTTTGTCGAGAGTATCGACGGTCAAGCACCGATTACCTATGCTACTTTTGTGGAAGTATTTGCTGATTTGGACAATGGACGAGCAGATGCTATTGTAGTTGACGAAACATTAGCGACTTATTTCCTAAGTAAAAATAAACAAGGTGACGCTTACCGTATTTTAAAAGAGAATTTTGGTGAAGAAAAGTATGCAGTGGGCTTTAGAAAATCAGATGCAGCCTTTGTGGAGCAATTTAATCAAGCATTAGCAGCAGTAAAACAAGACGGAACATTTGCTGAAATTTCAAAAAAATGGTTTGAAGATTTAGAGTAAAACAAGGTGCAAGTCGAATATATAGGGAGTGATTAGATGTTAGAGTGGCAATGGTTTCAGCCATTAGGTAGAGGATTTTTATTGACGCTATATTATTTTGTAGGAACATTAGTGATGAGTATTCCGTTAGGCTTATGCTTAGCCATAGTGCAACGATATCTACCTAATTGGTTACGGCTACTGATTCGAGGCTATGTTTATATATTTAGAGGCACTCCGCTGTTATTACAAATTATGTTCGTGTATTTTGGGTTGCCGACTTTGGGAATTGTCTTGCAGCGTGAACAAGCTGCCTTGATGACCTTGGTTTTAAATTATACGGCTTATTTCATCGAAATATTTCGTGGTGGGATTCAAGCAGTGCCTATGGGACAGTTTGAGGCACTTAAAGTGTTATCAATTAATGGCTGGGTTGGTTGGCGAAAGGTGATTCTTCCTCAAGTATGGCGAATTGTTATGCCGTCTATTAGCAACGAGGTCATCACCTTGATAAAGGATACGTCTTTAATCTATGTATTGGGCTTAGATGATTTATTAAAAGTAGGTAAAACGTTAGCAAATCAACAAGCGAGTTTATTACCATATGTTTATGTTGGGATTATCTATTTAATTTTTACAGGAGTTGTCAGTGTGGTATTGAGAAAAATTGAAAGTAGAATGGAGGGATAAAAATGGGATTGGTTGTTGAAAATTTGCAAAAACAATTTGGTTCACAGACAATCTGCTTGGATTTTAGTTTGAAAATGAATTCGGGTGAGATTACCTTGTTGGTAGGTGAATCGGGTAGTGGTAAAACGACAGTGCTCAGAATGTTAAATCATTTAGAAACAGTTGATAATGGAACTGTTGCGATTAATGATAATTATTTAGTGCGTGACGGAAAATATGTGGCAAACCAAGACTTGAAAATTTACCAACGTTCTATTGGTTATGTGTTTCAAGATTATCAATTGTTTCCGCAATTATCAGTGTTGGAAAATATTTTGCTTGCCCCTTTGAGTAATCAAGTAGGCTCACGAAATGAATTAGAAAAACAAGCGACACAATGGTTGGAACGATTAGGATTAGCAGATAAAGCAATGGCGTATCCCACTATTTTATCAGGTGGGCAAAAACAACGAGTAGCTATTATTCGTGCGATGATGATGAATCCAGCGTTGTTGTGTTGTGATGAGCCGACATCGGCACTAGATGAACAGAATACTCGTGAATTTGTGCAAATAGTTAAAGAGTTACAGGCAATGCAAACAATGATGATTATTGTGACGCATGACCAATTTTTAATCGAACAATTAAAATCTATTTCTACAGTTATAGATGCTAAGGAACTGAAAGTATCTTTCTGAAACACGAACATTAAATAAAAAAATAGTTTTAAAATTAATATTTTGTTGAATTCCTCTTCGAATGAATTTATAGTTGAGCTATCAGATTATTAACGAAAGATTTCGACTGATAGTCAGTAAATTCAATTTAAGGGGTGTTTTTGTGTCTGAGATGAATCACGAATTAAAATACGGTATTAATGATAAACCACCAGTAGGAGTTACGATTGTTTTGGCATTGCAACATATTTTAGCAGCTTTTGCTGGGATAGTAGCTGTTCCGTTGGTTGTTTGTAGTGCGTTAGGTTTTGACCCACAACAAACTTCGTTAATGGTCAGTGCCACAATTTTTGCGTCGGGTATTACGACTGTTTTGCAATCTAAAGGGGTAGGACCAATTGGGTCAAGAGTATCCGGTATGATGGGAACAGACTTTACTTTTGTGAATCCGTCAATTAGTGTGGGTTCTCAATTAGGAGTGGCTGGAATTGTCGGTGCGACTATTTTAGGGTCATTTGTTGAAATTATTTTAAGTCGTTTTATTAAGCCGTTAATTCGATTCTTCCCACCATTAATTACTGGGACAGTTGTGTCATTAATTGGGATTACCTTATTACCAGTAAGTATTGACTGGGCTGGTGGAGGCTTTGGCTCTAGTGATTATGGTTCAGTGCGTAATATTTCCGTAGCAGTTATCATTATGATTTTCACTTTGTTTTTAAGTCATTATGGTAAAGGAATGTGGAGTACCGCTTCTGTATTTATTGGTATGGTATTTGGATATATTATTTGTATTCCATTAGGTATGGTTGATTTATCAACAGTTCAATCAGCTGCATGGTTTGCATTGCCGTCAGTATTTCGTTATGGTGTCGCATTTGATTTAGCTTCAACTTTATCATTCGTTCCGGCTTATGTCGTATCCTTGATTGGAACAGTAGGGATTATGATGGCGATTGGTGAGGCATCTGGAGAGAAAATTTCGAGTGAGCGAGCTGCGAATGGTGTGTTGGCAGACGGTGTTGGTTCAATGATTTCAGGTATTTTTGGAGCAGGGCCAAACACAGCTTTTTCACAAAACGTTGGTTTGATTACTTTAACAAAAGTAGCAAGTACGCATGTAATGATTGTAGCAGGTATTATTTTAACTATACTAGGTGTCTTTCCTAAATTATCAGCATTGATTTCTGTAATGCCGCAACCTGTTTTAGGTGGTGTAGGTGTTATTATGTTTGGATTAGTAGCAGCTCAAGGATTGAAAACATTGGCACAAATTAAATTAGGTGACCGAGAATTATTAATTATTTCTGTTGCTTTTGCTTTAGGTATTGGTGTAACAGTTCGTCCAGAAATTTTATCAGGCTTGCCAACAAGTATTCAAATGATTTTATCTTCAGGAATTTCGACAGGGACATTAGCTGCGATTATTTTAAACATCGTTTTAAAAGAAAAGGCTTAAAGATTTTGGCAATGTAATGAACTTACTTTATTGGCTCCTTTGGTTTTGGGATTGAAAGGGCGATGTTACTGGGGCTGGGTAGAAAGTCTATAAATTTTAATAACTGGAATTAAAGATATTGATTTAACAATAATCTTATCATTCGATTTGTTAGAATTTTTGACTTTTTGCTCAGTCCCATGATGTTATTGTCTGATGCTGTGGTGCGACATCTATTATACGTACTCCTCACTCAATTGGTCAAATGCCTCTAATGCCTTAGCGGCGTAGACCATTCCAGGACCACCGTTCATTAAAATTGCGACACTTGTTAATTCAGCTATTTCAGCACGTGTTACTCCTAGTGTGATTAGTTTTTTGACATGATGTGCAATACAAGCGTCACATTTATCAGCGATACCAAAAGCTAGAGCAATTAATTCTTTTGTTTTTTCAGTTAAAGCTCCATCCTTAAAGGCAGTGTGATGCAATGCATTGCGTTGTTTAATAACATCTGGAATTTCCTTTGTGACAGCTTTAGTATTATGTTGTGCATTGGCAAGAACTTGTTTAAAATCGGTCATATTTAATCATTCCTTTCAAATTATCAGTATCATCTTGATTATAGCTAACAAATAAACATTGTGGTAATATATTGCTTAGTTTATAATAGGGTACAGAAAGTAATAAGTGAGGCGAGTATATGCATTGGATTAAGAAGAGTGTTGTCCTGCTAGGGACATGTATGTTAGCAGGCTGTGTGGATTTACGCCCTGTTAAACCGGGTAGTACAGGAGGAAATCCGATTACCGGGGAAGACAAAAAAGTAAAGCGTTCTGACGATGATTATTCAACTGACTTTGCGGTAGAAAAGCAAAAGCAGACAGAACAAGTTAATCAGTTAATGAGTTTGATTTCTGCGCATTATTCAAAAATAAGTAAGGCAGAAATGGATATTGCAACTGAAACGACATGGAATGACAAAACAGTCACTTCGCATTTGAAAACACAAGAAAAATATGAAGAAGGTACTTTGAAAGGGTACTATATCGAAAATGAAACGAAAGCAGCTGATGAGTCCATCAAGCAAGAGTATTATTATAATGGTGAAAAATATTTCTTAAATATGGATAAAATGGCTTGGCAAGAATTAAAAGGGAGTACTAAAACGCCGACAGTTTACCTTTATTTAGTAAAATTGATGCTAGAAGGTAATGATGTCATTGAAGTAGAAGACGGATTATCACAACTTCATATGACAAAAAAAGTGACAGATGCGGAATTATTAGAATCGATTTATCAGTATATTGATTTTCCAATGATGTTAACACCGAATGCTAAAAAAACGGTGACACTAGATTATCAAGTAGATGACGAAAATGGTGCGATTAGTGTGGCAACGATTCGTTTAGAGGCCACTGATTTAGGGCAAACGATTCAACATAGTGTGCAAATCCGTACGAATACTAATGCAGAATTTGCAGATTGGAAGATTGATACGGCTGCAGAATTTGCAGGATTGGATACAGAATCAACAGAATTTGCTCAATATTTCAAAGAGAAGAATCCAACAAAAGCCTTGACTTACTATGAACTCTATACTAATCAAATCGACGGTGATGACACTCAGACAACATTAGTGTTAGGTAATTATTTTGCAGGTGTACCGTATATGGCGGTTGAAGGTACGGTAAAAGATAGTGAATTGAGTGATACAAGTCTAATTGCACAACAAAAACGCTATGCGCTTGATAAAGAAAATGTAGCGACTAGCGATGAGCCTCTTGAAAATTATTACGAATATTTTGTCAATCGTGTGTTAGAAAAACATGATGTGCTTGATGCATTAGAAGTGGATGAAGAGTCTGATGTTTATGTATTGCGTGAATTATTTGAATATGATTTAGAGTCGTTCCAAGCTGCAGCTGGAAAAGTCGATATATCACATTTAGTTCGTGAAGGTGAAGCTATATATGGTGTGGACTATCGAATTGATAGAAAGACGCAACAATTGGTGTCGGTTTATTTATGGGTAGCTACTCCAGGAGAAGGTAGTGTTTCAACTTTGACGACATTGAATTTCAGTCGTTTTAATGCGATTAATCCTAACTTAGTATTGGGAAATATCGATAAAAAATTATGGGATGTATTAAAATAATTGATTAATTAGTTGGCAATCAGTGGTGAGGAGGTAGCACGCACTGATTGCTTTTCTTTAATGTTTGTTGACTTGAATCAAAGTGCCATTTAAAGAGTTTGTTAAAAAATGATTGCAATCTTTGGTGAGTTTGGTATAATAATGACAAGTTAAGATTCATGAGGGAGTAACTTGAGATGTTAGCATCTCGTCAGTATCAACAACGACAAGTAGGATACCCTACTGGTACTGTACTTAAAAAGTGAGACTTGTGCGTTTAATCTATCATAGGATAGGTAAGCGTAGAAGTCTCATTTTTGTTGAGTGAAATTTTATGGATTAACGAAAAGATTTAGGAGGCATATATTGTTGGAAAAGGATTTTATTGCATATCAATTATCGGCTGAAGAAGTTGTTGCAAAATTGCAATCAGATGTAGCAAATGGTTTGACGGATCAGGAAGCAACGAAACGTCATGAGGAGTTTGGTTTAAATGAGTTAGAAGCAGAAGAAAAAACAACGCTTTTACAAAAGTTCTTCGCTCAATTTAAAGATTTCATGATTATCGTATTATTGGCAGCAGCATTAGTTTCGGTAATTGCTGAGGGTGTACATGGATTAACCGATGCGATGATTATTTTACTTGTAGTTATTTTAAATGCGATTATCGGTGTGTTCCAAGAAGCGAAAGCTGAAGAAGCGATTGATGCATTGCGTAAAATGGCATCACCAGCTGCTCGTGTAAGACGTAATGGTAATGTACAAAGTGTTAAGAGTAGCGAATTAGTACCAGGTGACATTGTTCTATTAGAGGCTGGAGATGTTGTGCCAGCAGACGTACGTTTGATTGAGGCAAATTCATTACAAATCGAAGAATCAGCTTTAACAGGGGAGTCTGTTCCAGTTGAAAAATCAATTGTTACACTTGCTGCAGGAGAAGAAGCTGGTATAGGTGACCGTAATAATATGGCATTTTCAAGTACGAATGTGACATATGGTCGTGGTTTAGCAGTGGTAACAGGAACAGGTATGAATACTGAAGTAGGGCATATCGCATCAATGTTATCAAGTACTGAAAAACAACAAACACCTTTACAACGTGACCAAGAGCAACTAGGTAAGACGTTAACAATTCTTATTTTAATTATTGCAGCGGTGACATTTGTTGTGGGACTTTTACGTGGACGTGCACCACTTGAAATGTTATTAGTAGCAATTTCATTGGCAGTAGCAGCGATTCCAGAGGGATTACCAGCGATTTCAACGATTATCCTGTCATTAGGAACTCGTACAATGGCAGACCGTAAAGCATTAGTGCGTACTTTACCAGCCGTTGAAACTTTAGGTAGTACACAGGTTATCTGTTCGGATAAAACAGGTACATTAACGGTCAATAAAATGACGATTGAAAAAGTTTACTATAATGGTGAATTACATGATGCGTCAGAACAAATTGATTTGAACACACCTTTATTAAAGGCTATCAGTTTTGCCAATGACACTGAAATTGATGCACAAGGTGCGTTAATCGGTGACCCAACTGAAACGGCAATGATTAAATATGCTTTAGACAAATCATTTGATTTACAAGTTGCTTTAGCAGAAACACCACGTGTGGCTGAAGTGCCATTTGATTCGACACGTAAATTAATGTCAACAATTCATCAATTAGCTGACGGTCGTTACGCAGTGGCTGTAAAAGGTGCACCGGATCAATTATTAAAACGTTGTACTTTAGTTGATGTGAATGGACATGTTGAGCCAATCTCACAAGCACAAGTAGATGATATTTTAGCGAAAAACACAGCCTTAGCACGTGAAGCATTGCGTGTGTTAGCAGGTGCGTATAAAATTATTGATACTTTACCAACAGAATTAAATTCTGATACGCTAGAGCACGACTTAATCTTTGCTGGTTTAGTCGGAATGATTGACCCTGAGCGTAAAGAAGCTGGCGATGCGATTAAAGTAGCACGTGAGGCAGGTATTCGTACAGTTATGATTACTGGTGACCATGCTGTAACAGCTCAAGCGATTGCTGAGCGTTTAGGTATCTTAGATCCAAATGAAGCAAACAATGAAACTCACGTATTAACAGGTGCTGAATTAGATGAGATTTCAGATGATGAATTAGCAAAACGTGTAGCAAACTACTCAGTATATGCACGTGTATCACCAGAACATAAAGTGCGTATTATTCGTGCGTGGCAAGCAAATGATGTTGTCGTATCAATGACAGGAGATGGTGTAAATGATGCACCGTCACTTAAACAAGCTGACATCGGTGTTGGTATGGGGATTACTGGTACTGAAGTATCAAAAGGTGCGTCTGATATGGTCTTAGCCGATGATAACTTTGAAACGATTGTTGTAGCCGTTGAAGAGGGACGTAAAGTATTCTCTAATATTCAAAAAGCGGTTCAGTTCTTATTATCAGCTAACTTGGGTGAGGTGATTACCTTATTCGTTGCGACAATGTTAGGTTGGACAATTTTAGAGCCAGTACATATTTTATGGATTAACTTAGTAACGGACGTTTTCCCAGCGATTGCATTAGGTATGGAGGGTGCCGAAAAAGATTCAATGAAATACGCACCACGTACATCGAAAGATAATTTCTTATCATTTGGTGTTTTCCCAAGTATTGTGTATCAAGGAGTATTAGAGGCAAGTATTACTTTATTTGTTTACTGGTATTCAACTCATGTAATGGGCTTAGGTAATGACCATGGTGAAACAATGGCATTCTTAACATTAGGTATGATTCAATTGTTCCATGCTTATAATGTGAAGTCAGTATTCAAATCATTATTCAGCAGCAATCCATTTGCGAATAAGTACTTGAACTATGCTTTTGTAGGTTCAGGTGCGATGCTATTAATGGTTGTTATTATTCCGTTTTTACGCAATTTATTTGACGTAGTAGAATTGTCAATGACGGAGTGGTCAATCATGTTAGCGGCAGCAGCAAGTATTATTGTTTTCGTTGAAGTAATTAAATTCATTTTACGAGCGACTGGTTTTGCAAATAAATATGAAAAATCAGGTTCAAGTTCAATTAAATAAGAATCAATAAAAAAAGGGGTTCATCGTTCGATGAACCTCTTTTTTCGTAATCGATTGTGATAATGTATCGCTAATAAGATAGCTGCTGATAAAATGGACGCTAAACACCCTAAAATTAAACCAGGTGGGCGATAATACAACTCTAAATGCTGCTCTCCAATTGGCAACTTAAAGCTGAGGAAACTGCCCCAAGCAGCTTTAGTGGAGATTGTTTGACCATTTGCTTTGACATGCCAACCACGACTATATGGAATGGAGAAAAATGTAGTAGACATTTGTTCGTTGTTAACTGTTACATTTGCTTTGATTTTATTGTGCTTGACTGATAAAATTTTGATATTATCTGCTTGCTTTGCTGTAATGAGAGCTTTAAAGCGAGCTAAATCAAAACGATAAAGTTTGAAGTCTTGCAAAGCATAGAAATCTGGTTTTGTGCCGTCAATCGTAAAGGTAATGGTTTGATTATCAGCGATGTGCAATGGCCAAATTTGGTCACGTTTAAACCTGTCTTGGTATGGATAAGGTTTATCATTTTGTGTCAATTGTGATTGTGTGAATTCATAACGTACGGCACTCGGTACACGCAAAAAGTATAAATAGTCGCTATTCGCATTCATCAATTGAAAACTAAGTTTGGTTGGTTGATTTTCGTCCATGCGAGTATATTGGCCGTTATTTTCAGCGAGATTTTCCATTTGTATTGATGAAAAATGTTCTTGTTCAAATAAATTATCGTCAATTTGGAACAAGCGTTTCATCAGTTCGTTTTGATTGAAAAATGGGTCATGCTCATTCATTTCATAGGCTGTGAATGATTCATCCACTAAGAATCCTAAATTTAGTATGTAGGGATTATAAAAAATGGATTGCCATTTATCGTATTTACTCAAACGCATATAACGTTGTTCTAAATCAAGTGTTTGTGCATGATGTTCATTGCTATCAATAAAATATTTCAAATTAAACAAGGCATCTGTCAATGGTAATGACACATAATTTGTCATCGCAGTGGAAGACGGCAGTCCTAATTTTGAATAAAGCTCAATTTGGTTAAACTCTAAACTCGATGAAAAATGGGTCACACTATTGGTTCTTGAATAATAATTATAGTTGGCATAAATAGGTGGCTTATAGGATTCCACACGGTAAAAAGGTGATGAATCTTGCAGTGTATCTAGTGCTGTATTGTTATAGGTATTGCTGACCTGTGTGAAATTATCATTGGAGATAAACCATAGGGCAGACGGTAAGCCGAGAAAGGCATTGGTGAATAATTCGCCGACGGTTAATAATAATACAAGTGTTAGTCGTTGTTTTTTAGTAGTTGACAGTATCATGATAGTAAATTCAAATAATAGGACAGAGATAAATATTTTTGTCGAATTTAAGTAATCTACTTTAGCTGTGAAACCCACTATGCAGATGCCGAGCAGTACCAGTAAATATTTTGGAATATCTTGTTTTTTAATATGATTTTGTTGTTGGAAAGCTGTATATCCTAGCGTCAAGGCGATAAAAATAAAAATCCATGAGTTTCTAAAATAAAAGCCGACAGGACGTTGTCCCATGTGCCAAATTTGGTCGAAAAAGTGAATAGTAAAACTCATTAGAAAAATGCCCAACAGTATCACTGCACTATATTTTTCACGCAAAGAAATTTTTGTTGAAATAAAGTAATGGCACAAACCGATTAGCCCAATAACCGCGATATAGATTTGTGGACGTGCAGCTGAATCGCCCCATTCTTCACCACTAAAAGCACCAACAAAAAATTTGGTGAAGATTAACAAGGGTTGGTAGAGTACATCAAAATTGACTGCAAAAATACTATCGGCAGATGCCTTGCTCTCAATTAAATTAGATAACAAGGGAAATACCCAAAAGCCACACAAAAAGATACCTAAAAATGATGCGATAGCGAGTGAGCTATAACGCAATAATCGTTGTTTCCAAGTGAGATTTAAAGATAAAAGATAGTATAACCCATAAAATACAATAAAAAGTGTTGCCATGTAAGCAGTATAAAACTGAGTCAGATACATGATAGCTAAGACAATAGAGAATTTTATATTGAATTTGCCATTTAAAATGCACTCAATGCCGATAGCTAATAGTGGTAAATATACTAAATTATCGAGAAAGTTTGGATTGATTTGCTGAGAAATAATAAATCCAGATAGCGCATAGATACTTGAAAATATTAGCGTTAACATACTGGATTGAGTATCTTGATTACCATTTTTGCATTTTACTAAATAGTAACTGAAAGTTAAGCCACATAGACCATGACGCAATAGCGTAACGATAACTGTCAAGATACTATATTGGCTAACTGGAAAAATAGCATATAACAATGTCAAAGGGCTAATACTGTTGAAACCGAGTACTGACGGTGTTGCACCACCGAGACCTTTACTGAATGACCAGTAAAATTGTGATAAATCGAAATTTAATATGGCATTTTTCAAGGCGACATACAGGGGTAAGTATTGTGCAGTAAAATCCCCCGAAGTAATCGTTTTATCTGATAAGGGATAAAATTGTAAACAACAAAAGACTAAAGCCATCGTTAAAATAGGAATCGTGAAACTTAATATATATAGACTTCTTTTTTTCATAAATGCCTCCATAACATGTTAAGTCTATTTTACGTTTTCATAGCATGAAATTCAAATAACAATCGAAAAATAATAGAAATAGTGTGAGCAAGTTTTCTAAGGTGGGTGTTAAGTTAAGCCGAGCGAACAGCGGAATAAAAATACTCAAAGTCGAAAAATGACCTTGAGTATTTTGAATAATGTTATTTGAAAATATTGAAGATACCTTTCATGAAGTTGGTAATTGGATTATCTCGACGATTTTCGTCAGAAATTCCTTGTTCACGTAACATCTCTTTAGTATCTTTATCTGTTGAGTCAGATTGTGTTGTTTCTTCTTCAGGCATTTCAGGCTCTTTTGGCAAGTTGCTTGGTAATGCTTCGTTTTTGTATAAATCAGGGAATTCAGCTAATTTATTTAATAAAATTTCAATTTCCCAATAACTTGTCCATCCTTGTCCTTCTGTGTCAAATAGCCCCATTGCAACAGCGAAGATTTGACGGCCATTTTCAGTACCGACGGCTACAAAGTTTTTACCAGCATCATCGGTAAAACCTGATTTTAGACCGGTGATACCTTCGCGTGCGTGTTCACTTCCTGAATCAGGTAGTAATTGGTTCGGATTGCCCATGTTGACTTGATACTCAGTGCCTTCTTTCGCAACATAAGACATTGAAGAAGTTACTTTTAAGATTTCTGGAAAATCAGTAACGATGTGCTGTGCCATTAAGGCAACATCAGCAGCACTCATTTTGTTCTCGTTTGTTTCGTTAGAGCCTTCAATCCACATAGATTCAGGTAAATATTTAATTGGAATACCTGAAGTTGTGTAAAACTCGAAATTTGTAATACCCCATGAAGTTAATAATTGACGAACTGCTTTGACAGCTTCTTGTTCAGAACCATATAGGTGCCACATTAAGGTAGAAGTTGCATCATTACCTGAAAGTAACATTACACCATAAATTAATTCCTCAACAGTGTATTCCACACCAGCATGGAGCCCCATTGCTGACATTTCAGGGTTGAATGACATGTGGTCTTCAATTTCTTGTGGAATCGTAATATTGTCTGTTAATTTGAGTTTACCGTCTGCAATGGCTTGATAGACCAAATACATTGACGCAACTTTTGACATTGATGCGATAGGATAACGAACATTTCCTTCTTGTTGAGCTAAAACACGATTAGTTTCACCGTCAACCACAACATAAGAACGAGAATCAATATTTTTATCAAACCAATCGATAATCTCTTGCGGGTAGTCCTCTGGCATTGTGAAAGGGTCAGCTACTGCAGTATCCGGAACTGCTCCAGATAAATTAGGAACTTTCGAAACTTGTGCCTGTGCAGCTAAAGGTGAAAATAATGTGGCAGACGCTAATAGGGCAAGCATCGAGCTGTGGATTAATTTTTTTGATATTTTCAACGTAGAACCTCCTAGAACTTAGTGCTAATGGTTTAAAGTTTTTATTAAACCGTTAAATAAATTTCAAAATTTATTATAACAAAAACACGTTTCGGTGTACATGACTTGAATGCAGAACATGAAAACTTCACAAAAAAATCATAAATTTAGTAGAGAAAATGAATAAGGTATTATATAATAATGATAGATTTTTAATTTGAATGGTAGGTGAATCGTATGATAAAAAATCTCGCAATCTTAAAGGTGCCGATTGTTTATTTTATTGTAACTACCTGTATCATACTACCATTTTACATAAGTGGGCCGATTTTTATAGGAGTGGTCGGATATTTACTTTGGTTATATCGTGGTGAATGGTCAGCATTTCTTAACCAATCAAAAGATTGGTGGTTATTTATTTTATTTGCTTTAATAAGTGCAATATTGAATGATAATTTGAAAGGGAGCTTATTGCCGATTGTTTTTTTCGCATTTACTTTTTTTGTCATTTGTTATCGTAAAAATGTTACACTCTCGTACTATCGAGTATTAATGAAAACAATAAGTGTTCTAGGTGCATTGTCGAGCTTTCATGCGATTTGGACTTACTGGCGTTACATTCAAGAGCATCATTATGGTTGGCGATATATAATAACAGAGTCTAATCCCCAATTTCGTGCTGAGTCATTTTTCTTTAATGCGAATTATTTTGGGCTATTTTTAGTGATGACAATATTGGTAAGTGTCTATTGGATGACAATCGCAACTAAATGTTGGGAGTATGCTTGTGTATTCTTGATGTTATGTGTGATGAATATTGCAGTTGTGTTGACAGCCTCAAGAATGTTAATTCCGACGATATTAGTGAGTGTGTTTTTATTAGTCTTATTGAATAAGCCGAAAATTGCATGGATATTGCTGGTGCTAGGAGTCATTGGCTTGGTGGCTATAATTGTGAAGCCGAGTTTATTTCCACGTTTTACATCCTTAGCCTATGGCTTTGAGGACCGGTTTATGATTTGGGAGAATGGGTGGCGTATTTTTAAAACGAGAGCATTAACCGGTAGGGGAGCTTTTGCTTATTTGAACTTATATTATTTATTTACTGATAAGGCTGATATGCACTCGCATCAGTTATTAATTGATTTATTAGCGAATTATGGACTGATTGGACTGATGCTGCTAGTGAATGCGTTAGTCCCATTTATTAGAACAATTTTACGACAGTTACGAGCACGTCAGGGAATTAAAGAAGTAGCGTTAATTGCTGCTACGATATGTGCTGTTTTAGTTCATGGACTAATGGATGTTTCAATAGTCTGGTTGCAGACAGCATATGTATTTTTGATTATTGTGAGTGTACCGATTGAACGTTTTTATGACAAAACAGAATAAAACAAAGTGTGAGTGCGACTGTTAAGGCAGTCTGAATGAGCAGAGATAGGAGGAACAGCATGCCAATTACATTGAAAGATGATTTTCCAGCGAAAGCTATTTTGAAACAAGAAGATATTTTTGCGATTAATGACGAAAGAGCGAAACATCAAGATATTCGCCCGTTGAAATTTATTATTTTAAATTTAATGCCGAATAAAATTGATACGGAAACACAATTATTGCGTTTAATTAGTCAAAGTCCATTGCAAATAGAAGTTGATTTTTTGCGTATTTCAACGCACGAACATAAAAATACAAGTTTAGGGCATCTGTCCAAATTTTATTATACGTTTGAAGAGATACGACAACACCGTTATGATGCGATGATTATTACGGGGGCGCCAGTAGAAACTTTGCCATTTGAACAAGTTGATTACTGGAACGAGTTACAAGAGATTATGGATTGGAGTCAAAATCATACCACTTCCACTTTACATATTTGTTGGGGAGCTCAAGCGGGCTTATATCACCATTATCAAGTTGATAAAGTTCAGTATGATAAAAAATTATTTGGTGTGTATCCGTCACATCTATTAAAACCACATCGTCTATTTAGAGGCTTTGATGACCAATTTATGGTGCCTCAATCACGTTATACGGGTTTGAATATCGAACAACTGAAAAAAGCACCGGTGCATATGATTGATAATCATCAAGCATTTGGACCGAGCATCTTAATTTCCGATGATGACCATAATATTTTTATTTTGGGGCATTGGGAGTATGATACGCATTCTTTAGATGGTGAATATCAACGTGACCAGGCTAAAGGAATGGATACGGCTGAGCCGGAGCATTATTACTTACAAAATCAACCGATGAATACATGGCGTTCACATGCCTATTTGTTCTATCATAATTGGATTAATGACGTCTATCAATCGACACATTACCGTTTGGAAGACATAGACGGCACACCGATGTGATAGAGTACGACAACGATTTGTTATGGTAGAGAATAAAAACGGTGGCTACTTGCAACAAAATAATTCCTGTAAAAATTAGTTGCAATGCTATTTTTTATATGTTAAGATATAAAAGTTGAGAAAACAAGTAGAAACCGCCGTTTCTCGCCAGACATGCTGTAAGTGTGTTGGCAAATATTATACGACAGTCATTTATTTTGACTTGTGTACAGAACACGGCGAGTTTAACAAAAGTTAAACTGGCTTTTTTTATTGCATTGCGGATACTACTTGCCGCTCAAGAAATATATGGAGGTGGACTTTATCGTTAAAGAATTACCAATTAACGAAGAAATCCGAGCACGCGAATTACGTGTGATTGGTGGAGATGGTGAACAAATCGGAGTAAAATCTCTTAATGATGCGTTAACCATTGCAGAATCTTTCGGACTTGACTTAGTATTAGTATCGCCACAAGCTCAACCACCTGTTGCCAGAATCATGGATTACGGTAAGTATCGATACGAAATGCAAAAGAAAGAGAAAGAACAACGTAAAAATCAAAAAATTATCACAGTGAAAGAAGTAAGACTGAGTCCTTCGATTGAAGACCACGATTACAACACAAAATTGCGCCAAGCAATTAAGTTTTTGGAAAGTGGCGATAAAGTAAAAGCAACTATTCGTTTTAGAGGACGTGCGATTACGCATAAAGATTTAGGACGTGATGTCTTAGAAGATTTCATTGAAGATACAAAAGAAGTATCAACTGTTGAGTCTCAACCAAAAATGGACGGGCGTAGTATGTTTATTATGCTAGCACCACTTAAATCAGCAGAATAATATTTTTTTCAGGAGGAATTATCATGCCAAAACAAAAAACTCACCGCGGATTAGCTAAACGTGTTAAACGTACAGGTACAGGAAAATTAAAACGTGCTAAAGCATACCGTAGCCACTTAGCACCACGTAAAACTACTAAACAAAAACGTCACTTACGTAAATCAGGTTTAGTTCACGCAACAGATTACAAGCGTGTTAAACAAATGATTTCAGCACTATAATTCTAAATAATTCAAGGAGGTAATGAAACATGGCACGTGTTAAAGGTGGATATGTTACTCGTCAACGTCGTAAACGTACATTAAAATTAGCTAAAGGTTACTATGGAGCAAAGAGCGTATTATTCAAAACTGCTAAACAGCAAGTAATGAAATCATACACTTATGCATACCGTGACCGTCGTCAGAAAAAACGTGACTTCCGTCGCTTATGGATTACACGTATCAATGCAGCTGCTCGTATGAACGGCATCAGCTACTCAGTATTAATGAATGGTTTGAAAAAAGCTGGTATTGAAGTAAACCGTAAAATGTTATCTGAATTAGCAATCAACGACGCTGCAGCTTTCACTGCATTAGTTGAACAAGCTAAAAAAGCATTAGCATAATTAAAAATAGGTTCGTGAGAACTACAATAAAGCACTTGGATTTCGATTCAAGTGCTTTTATTTGATTTGTTCGGGAGATAAAGACAGTGCAGCAGAAATTCTGTGTGTTTTTCATGTTTTTTTTATAATTTCACTGTTATTTTGATGTAAAGAGGCTTATAATTAAAATTAAGTAATATACAGTTCATGGTTAGCCGAAAATGATATTGGAAAACAGATTGTCATTATGCACCAGCCCTTAGATTTTACGTCTTGCTCTATGCATCGAAAGGAATAATTATATGAAATTAATTGATGTTACGAATAGTCACTCCGACCTGGTATGCCGTCAACTAGAAAATACTGATACAGAATCTGTTCGTGTATTTTCTTTAGGAAAAAGTACTGTAATAAACACTAAAGCAAGTACGCATCAAAACCTTGTTATCATCAATAAACAACGTCCAATACGTGAACGCGAAATTGATTTTGTCATCGGTAAGTTATTTCCTAATTGTAATGTCAAAGATTTAGAAATTTTACATGGGAATAATTTCATTGAAATTGAATTGCGTTAATTATGTTTAATATTGTGTTAAAGGCAGAAAAATTGAAGAGTGCTGATAAGTAGGAATGCTTATTAGCACTCTTTGAATTGTTTAAAGGACCGGAGATTAAAGTAGAAAGATTTTTGATAAGAAAAACCGAAAAATTGCATTAAAATAGTGGTTAAAGGTTGTTCAAATATAAAAAAAATGTTATTCTTAACTATGATAGGGTGTATTTGAAGTATTCAAATAGACTCTGAACAAACAACTATTATTAAAGGGGTATTGTATTATGGAAAAGAAAGAATTTCATGTAGTAGCTGAAACAGGAATCCACGCACGTCCTGCAACTTTATTAGTGCAAACTGCGAGCAAGTTTTCTTCAGATTTAAACTTAGAGTATAAAGGTAAATCAGTTAACTTAAAATCAATCATGGGCGTTATGTCTTTAGGTGTTGGTCAAGGTGCTGATGTTACGATTACAGCTGAAGGTGCTGATGAAGCAGAAGCAATCGCAGCAGTTGCTGAAACAATGAAAAATGAAGGTTTAGCGAATTAATATGAGTACAGTGAAACTAACTGGGATTGCAGCGAGTGATGGCATTGCTATTGCTCCTGTTTATCTTTTAACCGAACCTGATTTAAGTTTTGAAACCAAACAGACCGAAGATAGCCAATTAGAAATTGCACGTTTGGATGCTGCCTATGCTCAAGCAATTACAGAAGTTTCAAAAATTCGTGATATTGCGAAAGAATCATTAGGCGCAGAAGAAGCGCAAGTATTTGAGGCACATTTATTAGTTTTACAAGATCCTGAATTTACGGATCAAGTAAAAAATCATATTCAAACTGAAAAAGTAAATGCAGAAGCAGCATTACATCAAGTATCGACTTTCTTTATTAATTTATTTGCTGGTATGGAAGATAATCCTTATATGCAAGAGCGTGCAGCAGACATCAAAGATGTTTCTGAACGTGTATTAGCAGCATTATTAGGTGTGAAATTACCAAGCCCAGCAACAATTGATGAAGAAGTAATTGTTATCGCTCATGATTTAACACCAAGTGATACGGCACAATTGAATAAACAATTTGTTAAAGCATTTGTGACAAATATTGGTGGACGTACATCGCATTCTGCTATCATGGCACGTTCATTAGAAATACCAGCGATTGTAGGTACAAAAAATGTTACTGAAATCGTTAAAGACGGCGATGTATTAATCGTTGATGCGTTAGAAGGTGTTGTTTTAGTGAACCCAACGCAAGATGAAATCGCTGAATATCAAGCGAAAGCAGCTGCCTATGATGCACAAAAAGCAGAATGGGAAAAATTAGTGGCTGCACCGTCTGTTACAAAAGACGGACATCATGTTGAAATAGCTGCCAATATCGGAACACCTAAAGATGTCAAAGGTGTTTTAGAAAATGGTGCTGAAGGTGTTGGTTTATACCGTACTGAATTCTTATATATGGATGCATCAGATTTTCCAACTGAAGATGAGCAATACGAAGCATACAAAACTGTATTGGAATCAATGGAAGGTAAAGGTGTTGTCGTTCGTACAATGGATATCGGTGGGGATAAAGAGTTACCTTACTTAACATTGCCACACGAAATGAACCCATTCTTAGGTTATCGTGCGATTCGTATTTCATTAGACCGTAAAGATATGTTTAAAACACAATTGCGTGCTTTATTGCGTGCGTCTGTACATGGTAACTTGCGTATTATGTTCCCAATGATTGCGACATTAGCAGAATTCCGTTCAGCTAAAGCAATCTTAGATGAAACTAAAGCAGAATTAGTAAAAGAAGGTGTAGCTGTTTCAGATGCTATTCAAGTAGGTATCATGATTGAAATTCCTGCAGCAGCAGTATTGGCACATCAATTTGCTAAGGAAGTAGATTTCTTCTCAATCGGAACAAATGATTTAATTCAATATACAATGGCTGCAGACCGTATGAATGAACAAGTGTCATACTTGTATCAACCGTATAATCCGTCTATCTTAACATTAATCAAACATGTCATTGATTCTTCTCATAAAGAAGGTAAATGGACAGGTATGTGTGGTGAGATGGCGGGAGATCAAACAGCTGTGCCATTATTATTAGGTATGGGATTAGATGAGTTCTCAATGAGTGCTACAAGTGTATTAAAAACTCGTAGCTTAATTAGTAAATTGAACTTATCTGATATGCAAGCATTAGCTGATAAAGCAATTAATGAATGTACAACAGCTGATGAAGTTGTTGCCCTAGTAAACGCAGCCGTTGAAGCTGCAAATGCATAATTATTAAGAGAAAAAGTCGAGCCATGCTCGGCTTTTTTTTGATATAGTACGAGTGAGAGAGTTCAGCTTTGAACCACTGGAGAAAGTAGCTAGTATGCGTAAAGTGATGATTGAAGTGGACGTCAAAGTTGGCTGAACGGACTGGAAAGGAAGATAAATATGATAATCCGACCAATACAAGTAAGTGATGCACCGGCTATTCAAAAAATTAATGCAATGGAACTAGGGTACACTATTTTGCTAGAACAAATGGAAGAGCGGATTGTTACTTTGTTACAGGAGTCCAATCATCACTATTTATTTGTAGCTGAAATAGATAATCAAGTTGTGGGTTATGTCCATGCACAACGCTATGATAGCCTACTGGCTGAACAAGCATGGCTTAATATTATGGCATTGGCAGTGGATGCTCAGTATCAAGGGCAGTCTATCGGCAAAGCGTTAATGTCAAGGATTGAAATGATTGCTCAACAACAACATTATGGAGGTATAAGGTTAAACTCAGGTTCACAACGAGAAGAGGCACATCAGTTTTATGAACATATCGGTTATGCTGGCGATAAAATGCAACGTCGCTTTATTAAAAAGTTTGACTAATTAAATAGTTGGATAGGTTATACGAGTGAATCATTATACGACCATTGCCTTAAATATTGAATGCCCAATTTCTCATACAAAAGTTTGATTTTGTTGCTATTATCCAGAAAGTTCTTTTCATTTCAGATGAATTTTTTTATAATGATAATACACAGTCGATAAAGATTACGATTCATCGACATAGAAACTTTCTAAGATAGATTGTTATAAATGAACACTAATACGTTGTGTCAATTAACGTATCGTTTCAATGGAATATGAAGTAATTTTTGAAGATGAGAGAGGTGACAGTATGAACATTGGATTATTTACCGATACCTATTTTCCCCAGGTGAGTGGAGTTTCGACATCCATTAAATCGCTGCGTGATGAACTGGTGCGTCAAGGGCATTTTGTGGTTATTTTTACAACAACCGATCCGAATGCCGCTGATCGTGAAGATGAAACGATTATTCGTCTTCCAAGTATTCCTTTTGTGAGTTTTGAAGATCGTCGTATCGCTTATGCTGGATTTGATAAGGCTCTACGGACGGCTCGACGTTTTAAACTTGATTTGATTCACACACACACAGAATTTTCGCTTGGTTTAAGTGGATTATATGTAGCCAGTCGTATGAAAATACCAGTGGTTCATACCTATCATACTTTGTATGAAAAATATACGCATTATATTTTGGACGGAGATTTGATTCAAGCCAAGCATGTTGGTGCATTGACAAAGTTATTTTGTAATCAAGTGGACGGAATTATTGTGCCGAGTGAGATGACGTATGCAAAATTGAGAGAATATGGGATTAAAAGCGATATTCGTGTCATTCCAACAGGGGTTAAAATACCGGACTATAATGAACTCGTTGTCAAGTCCTTAAAAGAGCAATATCGTGTACAAGAAGATGATGTACTCTTTTTATCATTATCACGCTTATCAAAAGAAAAGAGTTTAGACAAAGTGATTGACGCATTTGGTGAAATTGTAGAGTCGATTCCACAAGCTCGATTATTATTTGTTGGTGATGGGCCTGCACGTCAAGATTTGGAAATGCAAGCACAAGCTACATCGGATAAAATTGAATTTATTGGTGAAGTCAATCATAGTCAAGTTAGTGATTACTATCAATTATGCGATATTTATTTGAATGCGAGTGAATCGGAAACGCAAGGGCTAACGTATTTGGAGGCATTTGCTAATCGTCTGCCGATTATTGCTAAACGCAATCCGTATTTAGAATCGTTGATGCCAGAAAAATGTTTTGGAGAGTTGTTTGATGAGGAACGGAGTTTATCGCAGACAGCGATTCATTTTCATCAAGAGATGAAAGCTGGAAATATTACACCGATTGATACCAAAGCCTTACAGGCGATTTCGGTAGAAACATTTGGTAATGATGTGATGTCTTATTATCAAGAAGTATCCTGTAAGAAAAAGCACTCCTTATTTAATATTCCGGATATTGTAATGCCACGATTAAAAAATTTAATTCGTGATGTTGTGTTAGGACCGGAGCGAGATTCGTCAGAAAGATAATAAAACTTCAAAAAATTGAAAAAAATACAGGACAATTCTTGCAATTTAAGGAGATTTTGATAACATATTGTATGTAAGCTTTTTATAAGGGTTCAGTGGGAGAATCACGCTGTATTTAGCCGAGCAAATCTTTAACAAAGAAAGGAATGTTTCAATGAAACCTTCTGTATTAGCTGGTGTTATCCAACGTTTAACATCAATGATCAACTCAGGAAATGAAGTAGAGGCCCGCCGTTTTGAAGTTGAGGGTGTGGAAAAATGTTTAGTTACTTATTATGTAGAGAGCGATTCATTTGAAATGACAGACCGTGCAACTAATAGTGTTTATCAGTTTGATGATATTGATTTAGTTGCTATGGAAATTTATGAATTATTGTCAGAATAAGAGGTTTTAACGCCTTTATTAAGCCGCTGCGTTATATGGAAATAGACGCAGTGGTTTTTGTTGTGCAAGAATAGAAGTAATAACACAATACTTGGAATTTTAATTAATCCATGTTATGCTAAAGGTATAAAATACAAAGGAGTGTGGCATAAATGAAAAAAATCCATACAACAAAAATGATTAATACTGGTGGACGTGTTGGTGAAGTGCACTCACCAGATAACTCAATCGCTTTCCAAGTGGTTCAACCAGGACAAAAAGTTGCTGGTGCAACAAACCCAGAACAATTATTTGCAGCAGGATATAGTGCTTGTTTTAATGGTGCATTAAGTGCTGTAATGGCTGAGCGTAATATTGAAGGTAAGGCTGTTATTTCAGCTAATGTTTCATTATATGCAGTTAGCGACCGTAAATTACCAGATGTAAAATTAGGTGTTGCTATCGAGGGAGCTATCGAAGGTGTTGACTTAGAAACAGCGCAAGCATTATTAGATGAGGCACATCAAGTATGTCCGTACTCACGTGCAGTAGACGGTAATATTGAAGTGACTGTTAAAGCAGTAGCATCAATTTAATCCATTAAAAAAGAGTGATTGGTTCAAAAAATCAATCACCCTTTTTTATTTTTATCAGTACGTTGGCATTTTATAACATAAAATAGACAATCGCAATATATTGCATAACTGATGCAAGTAAAATGAATAAATGCCAAATCATGTGTGCGTAGGGACGTTTGCGTGCGTAAAAAATAGCTCCAATCGTATAGGCTACACCACCGGCTAACATTAACAAACTAAATGTCATTGTGGCGTTTTTCAATACAACTGGGACAATTAAAATAACTAACCAGCCCATAATTAAATAGAGTGCTAAACTAAAGCGTTCATTAATTTCTCTGGCAAAAATTTTATAGAAGATTCCAAATAAGGTAATCCCCCATTGAATCACAATAATCGTGTAACCGAGCCACCCACCTACTAATGATAGGGCGACAGGTGTGTAACTTCCGGCGATTGCTACATAAATCATGCTGTGGTCGATGATTCGACAAACGTATTTTTGCGTTGTTCCATAACCCATTGCGTGATAAATGGTAGAAGATAAAAACATCAAGAATAAGCTGATAATAAAGATTGAAAATCCGACTACAGCTTTTACATCATAATGTTGAAAGGCATAATTGGCTGAAATAGGTAATAGAATCAGCATGGCTAGTGCCCCTATTCCATGTGTCACACTATTGGCGACTTCTTCAGCAAATGATAAAGGTGTGCTAAATTTATATTGACGTCTCATGATAGTACCCCCAATTGATGTGCTAATTGTTTGGTTTGTTGATGTAGTAAGAATGTTTGGCTAGCTGAAATAATTAAAGGATCTATTTCTGTTTGGACATCGCCATTAATCGCTTGTACCAGTGAATCATAAAGCGTATGTATATCGTATAGAGTGCTTAATTTTTGAATAATATGGGCTAAATCTTGAATTGCAAAGATTTCTTTAAATAAAGAAATAGCAATTAAGTAAGCCAGTTGTTCCTTGTTGTATTTCTTTTTAACGGGTTTAGCAATATAATGATGCTTTACATAATTATTTACCATTGAAGCTGTTAAATTGTCTTTTTTAGTTGAAATATGTGGTGCAACGACTTGATTAACATAGAGCAATACTTGATCTAAATATAATTCTAAGTCAGGTAGTGCATTCCATGAAGGTAGTTTTGCAGAAGACATAGTATCACCTTATCTAGTTTTGATAACTAGATTATAACGTTTTATTAAAATATATGCAACTGAATGATTAAAGTGTTAGGCTCGTCATTCAAAAATGTTTACTATATGTAGAGAGTGTTTTGTGATATACTATTGAAGAGTAAAGTGTAACAGGAGAATAGAGCGAATATGAATTTACAGCCGAAATGGCGTATTAACTCAGTCTATGATATTCAGCCGATAGAGTTGGTGAATCGTGGTTATCGAGCAGCGATTGTTGACTTGGATAATACTTTAATTGCATCGCATAGCACGACCGTAACATCTGAAATGAAGCAATGGATAACTAAGGCTCGAGAGTGTGGTTTGCAGTTATACATATTATCGAATAATCGTGAGCGACGTGCACGAACTATTTTGCAACCTTTAGGTTTGTCTTATACAGCAGATGCGTTAAAGCCAAGAAAATTTGGGTTTCAACAGGCACTAAGTTTTTTTCAAATGCCGAAAGAGAAAGTCATCGTTGTTGGCGACCAACTATTAACGGACTTGATAGGTGCTAAACGAATGGAAATGGATATTATTTTGGTTAAACCATTGGTCAAGAAAGATAATGTTTATACATGGGTAAATCGGACGATTGAGCGTTTAATATACAGAGCGATTGGAATTAATCGACACGAAGATTGGGGGAATACACTTGAGTGAAAATACTTATCAATGTATCGGTTGTGGTGCAATGATACAAACAGAAGATACGAATGCGATTGGTTACTTACCGAATAGTGCATTACAAAAAGGTATTGAAAAAGGCGAATTTTATTGCCAACGATGCTTTCGATTGAGAAATTATAATGAATTACAAGACGTGCAGATTTCTGACGATGTATTTTTGGAAAAGCTAAGCCAAATCGCAGACGACGATGCCTTAGTGGTAAAAGTAATTGATATTTTTGATATTGAAGGTAGCATAATTCATGGATTGTCACGTTTTATTGGTAATCAACCTTTCGTTGTTTTGGCAAATAAAGTGGACTTATTGCCGAAAGTGACGAATCAACGGCGTTTGAAACATTGGATTAAAGTGGTATTAAACAAAAATGGCTTATACCCAGAAGATGTCTTGTTAGCAAGTGCGAATAAAAAACAAACGCTAGAACCATTAATTGAGTTGATTGAGCGAGTGATAACGAAGAAAAATGTTTATATTGTCGGGGTCACTAATGTTGGAAAATCTACTTTAATCAATCAATTAATTAGTTATTATGGTGGCGAGAAATCAATTATTACAACATCGAATCATCCTGGTACAACATTGGACTTGATTGAGATTCCAATGAATGAAGACCATGCAATTGTTGATACTCCAGGTATTATTCGACGTTCGCAATTAGCACATTATTTATCACGTGACGAAATTCGAAAAGTCTTGCCGAATAAACCGTTAAAACCGAAAACGTATCAATTGAACGCAGAGCAGACGATTTTCTTAGGAGGTCTTGCACGCATTGATTTTGTTAAAGGGCAACGAGCAGCATTAACATTTTATGTGTCGAATGATTTATACATTCACCGTACGAAATTATCGGAGGCTGATGCCCTATATGAGCGTCATCGTGGAGAATTGTTAAGCCCACCGTCAAGTGAGCGATTGGATACATTTCCACCACTCGTAAAAAAATCATTAAAATTACAAGCAAATCAAGATGTGGCTATATCTGGTTTAGGGTGGCTAACCACAAATGTTCCAGTAGAATTGGACGTATGGGTACCCAAAGGGGTTACTTTATTAATGCGAGATGCCATTATATAGATGAAAGGAAATAAATATGACATTAACAAAAGCACAAGTTAAATATTTAAGAAAATTAGCTCATGAAATCAAATCGAATTATCAAGTAGGAAAATTAGGCTTATCTGATAATTTCATTGAGCAAATTGATTTAGCTTTAGAAAAGCATGAATTGATAAAGTTTAATATTTTACAAAATTCAATGGAAGAAATTAAAGAGGCTGCCAATGAAGTAGCTGATGCCATTGAGGCAGAAGTTGTACAAACGATTGGGCATACGGCTGTTTTATATCGTGAATCGGATAAGGAAAAGTATCAAGTTTTATCTAAAAAGGTAAAAGCAATTCGCTAAGTATATAGAAGTAAAGATAGGTAGAGGTGAAATATGACGGTAAAAACGGAAGACTTATTAGATATTGCCTTAGCAGAAGGTGTAGATTTAACAACATTTTCCCAAGAAGCGTTACAACCAACGCATGTGGGCCGTTATCGTATCGGTATCATGGGGGGGACGTTTAATCCACCGCATTTAGGACATTTATTAATGGCGGAACAAGTTGGAAGACAGCTTGAATTAGATGAAGTATGGTTTATGCCGACAGCTAAGCCTCCACATAGACCTGGTAAAAAAACGATTGCCGTTCAGCATCGTATTCAAATGGTACAAAAAGCGATTGCTGAGAATCCTTTATTTAAGTTGCAGCCTTATGAAGTTAATCGAGGCGGTAAAAATTATACGGTTGATACGATGCGTCATTTTACAAAAGAATATCCGGAGGCTGATTTTTATTTCATTATAGGAACGGATAGTGCTAATGATTTGGATACTTGGCATGAAATTGATGAACTGACTAAATTAGTTCAATTTGTTGGTGTTCGCCGACCGGGACAACCACCGTATAATGGCCGTCATTCTATTTTATGGGTCGATTCACCTTTAGTTGACTTGAGTTCTACTGAAATTCGTTTACGTGTTTATTTGGAACAGTCGATTCGTTACCAAGTGCCATTGGCAGTGGAAAAATATATCATGCAGCATGAATTGTATAAAGAGGGATAAGTCATGAATTATTCAACGAAATGGATTAAAGTATCACGTGATGAGTTATTAAAGGATTTAGCTGAAAAAATTAAGCCTAGTCGCTATCAGCATGTGCTGCGTGTTGAACAGACGGCGATTGAATTGGCACAAGCTAATCAAGTTGATATTGAAAAAGCAAGTATTGCTGCTTTGATGCATGATTATGCTAAAGATTATCCATTGGATGAGATGAAAGCATTAGCACAGCAATATTGGAATTATCCACTATTGAATGAAGCAGGTGGCAATATATGGCATGGTTTTGCAGCAGCAATTATTGCTAAACAAGATTATGGGATTACGGATAAAGATATTTTAAATGCCATTGCTGTTCATACGATTGGGTGGCATGCGATGACGCCTTTGATGTCGGTTATCTTTATTGCTGATTATATCGAGCCGGGGCGTAATTTTCCTGGTGTCGAAACAGTGCGTCAGATAACGCAGCAATCGTTAGACCAAGCAGTAGGCTATAAATTAACGCATAATATTCAATATTTATTACAACAACAACAACCATTATTTTTACCAACCATTGATTTTTATAACCAATGGATTAAAAACAACATGGTGTGAGCGAGGGGAAAACGCTGGAGAAAGTCGCTGGTGTGCTAATATTGCACAGAGAAGACTGTTGAAGTAGACATCATTTCAGCTTATTGGAACTAGAAAAGGAGATTTATATGACAAAAACAACATTAGAAAAATTAGAAATTATCGTACGTGCAGCTGATGACCGTATGGCACAAGATATTATGGCATTGGATGTAGCTAGTGTAACACCGATTGCTGATTATTTTATAATCATGCATGCACGAAATGAAAAACAATTAGATGCAGTGGTGCAATCAATATTAGAAGCAGCACATAAAGCAGCTATTGAAGTAAAGCAAGTAGAAGGAAAAGACGGTGGAAAATGGGTATTAATCGATTTAGTTGATATTATCGTGCATGTGTTCTACTATTCAGAGCGTACACACTACAATTTAGAAAAAATTTGGCAAGATGCGCCAGCGGTTGATATTTCTGCATGGGTAAGTGAGAATAATGAGTTTTAGTCGTATTGCTAAAGTATATGACCGATTTAATGATTTAGAAGTCTATGAACAATGGTTGGATTTTACGTTAAATTCTGTTGACCAACAGCCACAAAAGGTATTAGATGTAGCCTGTGGTACAGGTTGGTTTACCAGCCTTTTAGCACCATTTGTTACGAGCATTACAGGTATGGATATTGATAACGAAATGCTTGAGATTGCACGCAGTGAAGACCCTGGGCAAGTTGTACAGTATGTACAAGGAGATATGCTTTCAATGGAAACTTTCGCATCGGATTACGATTTAGTTACTTGTTACGCAGACTCACTTTGCTTTTTAGAAAATGCTGAACAAGTACAACAAGCGATTCGTCAAATGTTAAATCGTTTAGCACCAGGTGGTACTTTGTTGTTTGATGTTTGGACACCTTATCAAGTGACGACTGGGTTTGACGGTTTTAGTTATTTTGATTCAGACGAAACGGCTGCATTGTTATGGGATAGTGCTGTTGATGCTGAAACGTTAACTATGGAACATTATTTAACGGTATTTATGCAGCAACAAGACGGACGATATGACCGAGAAGAAGTGGTATTAACGGAGCATGCTTATCCCTTATCGGTTTATCAAGCTGCTTTTGATATTGATGAAGTCGCTTCTGTTGAAGTATTAGTTAATTTTGGCGAAGCAATCTATGATGAGATGACACATCAAGAGGCAGAGCGTTGGTTTTTTAGAGTTGTGAAACGATGAAAATAGTTGGTGTAATTACAGAATATAATCCACTTCATGCAGGACATATTTATCAGCTCAATGAGATTAGACGTCGTAGTCAGTGCGATGTCTTGGTTGTAGTGATGAGTGGAAATGTTGTACAGCGTGGAGAATTTGCGATTATTGATAAATGGACTCGAGCACAATTGGCAGTGGAGGCTGGGGTAGACGTAGTGTTTGAACTACCTATTATTGCTAGTTTGCAATCTGCTGATTATTTTGCTCAAGTTGGTGTGCAGCTTTTGTCGCATTTACAATGTCAGGATTTTTATTTTGGCTCAGAAGAAGCGACTGTCGTTCAAATGAATCAGTTATTGAATAGTATTGAGACGCAAAAGGCTGCGATTGATAATATTGTTCAAAAAGGCTTAAATCAAGGTATGGGTTATGCAAAAGCATATGCTGAGGCAATCGAACAGTGTTTTCCGCAGTTAGCTTTTGATATGAGTTTAGCGAATCAACAATTAGGCTTGCGATATTTAGTAACGAATCGTCAATTAGAGAAACCAATGAGTGCTCATGCAATTCCACGTATTATGCAATCGGATTCGCAACAATTGATGAGTGCTACTCAAATTAGAAAAGCCGTATTACAGCAGCGATTAAAGTCGATGAATGTTCCGAGTTCAACATGGAATGCACTGCAACAAGTACCGGTTGTGCAAATGGAGGACTATTGGCCATTATTACGTTATCGCTTAATGACACATACACCTATGTCTTTGCAACAGATTTTTGGTATTAAAGAGGGTATTGAATACAAGTTGTTGCAAGAAGTAGTAGCTGCCAATAGTTGGCAAGATTTGGTGACACGTATGGTATCGAAACGCTGGACACGAGCAGCGATTCAGCGTGTATTGATGTCTGTATTAGGTGATATTTCAATAGATGAGATGCAACGAGAAAAGCAATTATTTATGACGCAGCCGATGACACGATTATTAGCCTATCGTCAAACTAGTACTCGTTATTTGAAAGAATTGCGTCAACAGTCGCTACATATTATGAATAATTGGAAACAATCTTATAATGAAACATGTCAATTGATGATGCGTATGGATCGTATTTATCAATTAAATTCAGTTCAATCGATTGATGAACAGATAGTGACAAGGCATGCGTTGGGAGTGTAGTAGAGAAGCATTTGGTACACTCCATGTGGCATCTATGTGGTTATTTTTGCTGAATTTCATGCGATTTTTTGAAAATATGCGTAAATATGCAAAAGAGAAAATTGACAGCGACGGACTTTTTAATGTATAATAAGGACTGTCGTTTTAGAGGTGATAAAAATGAAATGGACGATTCGAAAACTACGTGAAAGTAAGCAAGAACTGTTATCATTTGATGAAGTATTGGATATAGCGGAGCAAGCGACTTTGCGAGAAGCTTCAATTATTCATTTAGAACCCGTTCACGTATCAGGTTATTTTGTTGTTCGAGAACAAGATATCGTATTACATTGTACAGCCGATGTAGTGATTACATTACCGTCTACCCGGACATTAGAACCGGTAGTGGTGTCGATGAACGTACCGATTAAGGAACGTTATATCTATCCAGAATATGATGTAGATGCAAATGAACATGAGGAGATTACGATCGTTCTTGAACACGATTATATCGACCTCGAACAGGCTGTTCTTGAATCGATTTTGTTGAATTTGCCACGACGAGTGGTAAGTGAAACAGAAGAGCAAGCAACATTACCAAAAGGTAATGATTGGGCAGTCTTAACCGAAGATGAATACCAGCAGCAACAACAAGCAGCTAAACCGGAAATTGATCCACGTTTGGCTAAGTTGCAGTCCCTATTAAACGCAAACAATGATGCTGAGTAAGCTCAGTCAATTATCAGGAGGTGTAAAACATGGCAGTACCAAAACGTAAAACGTCTAAAGCAGCTAAAAGAAAACGTCGTACACACTTCAAATTAGAAGTACCTGGAATGAACGCTTGTTCTGAATGTGGTGAATTAAAATTAAGTCACCGTGTATGTTCATCATGTGGTTTCTATGACGGTAAGTCAACTGAAAAAGGTGAATAATTAACATTTTGATTCGCTTGGACGCTGCGGCAGCCCAAGCGAATCATTAATCGTGAGTGGTTTAGAACAGTGATTTTCTGTATGGGAAATCCGATTTCTAGGCCACTTTTTTATTTATATTATAGAAAGGAAATGCTATGTCGAATTATACAAAAGGTGTGCTATCAATTTTAGTGTCTGCATCTGGTTTTGCTTTGATGAATTTATTTATTCCATTAGCAGGGGCATTACCAACCATACAAAAGAGTTTTTTTAGAAATTTAGTTGCGTTAGCCATTGCTTTAATAGTCTTATGGCGTACGAATCGTAAACAACCAGTGCGTGAGTTTCAAAAAGGTGAGCCGATTGCTTGGAAATGGTTGTTTGTTCGCTCTATTTTGGGAACGATTGGTATTTGGTGTAATTTCTACGCAATGGACCATTTATTCATTTCAGATGCGTCTGTTTTGAATAAAATTTCACCCTTTGCGACCCTTGTTTTTTCTTACTTATTTTTAAAAGAGCCGATGAAACGTGGACATTTAGTTGCATTATTTTTTGCATTTGTCGGTGTAATACTAGTTGTTAAACCAACATTAGCCAATACAGATTTATTTCCGTATTTAATGGGAATTATAGGTGGTTTGAGTGCTGGAGCTGCGTATACAACTGTTCGTAAATTGAATAATGAAAATGTAACACCAGCTGTTACGATTGCGTTTTTCTCTTTATTTTCTTGTATTGCGAGCTTACCGCAATTAATATTATCGTATGAACCAATGTCGCTGCGTTCGTTTGTAATGCTAGTGTTTGTTGGTGGTATGGCAGCAATTGGGCAATTTGGTATTACAATGGCGTATAAATTTGCACCAGCGGCACAAATTTCGATATTTGATTATACAATGATTCTTTTTACAGGGGTATTAGGATTTATTTTCTTAAATCAAGTACCGGATTATGTGAGTATTATCGGTTACTGTGTGATTATTTTTGCAGGCTGGCTGTCTTTTAAGGTCAATCAGCATAAAATTAGCAATTAATGAATTTGTTGTTGGAAGTGATTTTTAGTTTAGATTTAATTGATTAAATTATGATAAATTATGATAAATTAAATCTAAAGAGGTGAAAATCATGAAGACAACAGATTTTTTACGTTTATTAGTAGTGTCGAGTACGACAATGACAGTAGTGACAATGATTGCAACGGTTGTTGTAGAGCGATTAGCTAGCTTTTTGGGAAGTTAGTTAAAGATTAATTGTTAACAAACCGACCGTAATAACGTATAATAAGTGGGAATGAAATTAATGATGAATAAAACATAGTGCGAGCGAGGGCAGACCACTGGAAGAAGTTACGGAAGTGAGTGTAACGCACAGAGAGAACTTTTGAAGGGCGACCCGAGCGAGCAAGAATAAGGAGTAAGCATGAGTTTATTATCTGTATCAAATTTAACACATGGATTTGGAGACCGTGCCATTTTTGAAGATGTTTCGTTCCGTTTATTAAAGGGTGAACACATCGGTTTGGTGGGTGCTAATGGTGAAGGAAAATCTACTTTCATGAATATTGTGACTGGGCAGCGTTACCCTGATGAAGGAAAAATTGAATGGGCACGCAATGTGAAAGTCGGATATCTTGACCAACATAGTGTTTTACAACAAGGACAAACAGTACGTGATGTTTTACGAACAGCATTTGAAGAATTATTTGAAGTAGAAGCACGAATCAATGATATTTATATGGAAATGTCAGAGGCTGAAGGCGACCAACTTAATGCTCTAATGGAAGAAGTAGGAGAACTTCAAGAACGATTAGACGTGCATGATTTTTATATTTTAGACGCTAAAATTGATGAAGTAGCTCGTGCATTAGGGGTTATGGATTATGGCATGGCAACTGATGTCACGACACTCAGTGGAGGGCAACGGACTAAAATTTTATTGGCGAAATTATTGTTAGCAAAACCTGATATTTTACTCTTAGATGAGCCGACAAACTATTTAGACGCTGAACATATTGAATGGTTAAAACGTTATTTATTGAACTATGAGAATGCTTTTATTTTAATTTCGCATGATATTCCATTTTTAAATGAAGTGATTAATATTGTCTATCATGTGGATAATTTACAAATTACTCGCTATGCTGGAAATTATGAGCAATTTAAAGAAGTCTATGCTATGAAACAGGCACAACTAGAGGCTGCGTATGAACGTCAGCAAAAAGAAATTGCTGATTTGAAAGATTTTGTCAATCGTAATAAAGCACGTGTTGCTACACGAAATATGGCGATGTCACGTCAAAAGAAATTGGATAAAATGGATATTATCGAATTGAAAGGCGAAAAACCGAAACCGAAATTTGAGTTTAAAACGGCACGTACACCAGGTCGTTTTATTTTCCAAACAACTGATTTAGTAATTGGGTATGATTTTCCTTTAACGAAACCACTGCAATTGACCTTTGAACGCAATCAAAAAATTGCGATTGTCGGTGCGAATGGTATTGGTAAGACTACTTTACTGAAAAGCTTATTAGGTTTAATCGAACCAATCAGTGGGTCAGTGGAGCAAGGTGATTATTTAGAGTTAGGGTATTTTGCCCAAGAAGTACCGGGCGGGAATCGCCAAACACCGTTGGAAGCAGTATGGGAAGCTTTTCCTGCGTTGAATCAAGCAGAAGTAAGAGCAGCTTTAGCACATGTAGGCTTAACGGCTAAACATATTGATAGTCAAATTCAAGTGTTGAGTGGTGGCGAACAAGCGAAAGTACGTTTTTGTTTGTTGATGAATCGTGAACACAATGTCCTAGTATTAGACGAGCCAACGAACCACTTAGATGTTGATGCTAAAGACGAATTGAAGCGAGCATTAAAAGAATACAAGGGTAGCATATTAATGGTTTGCCACGAACCTGATTTTTATGAAGATTGGGTAGACGATGTATGGAATTTTAGTGAATTAGCATAAAAATAGGACACCTACTTATTTGCAAGATTGTAAATAAGTAGGTGTTTTAGTATCTTATAATAAACTGGCAGCAGCTTCGTCTACAATTATAGTTACATTAGGGTGTTGATGCAATGCACTAGCTGGATTATCGGTTGTAATTTTTTCTGACATTAGTGCTTGTATTGCTTTAGCTTTTTGTTCTCCGAAAGCGAGTAAGATGATTTCTTTTGCTTTTAAGATAGAGCCGATACCCATGCTATACGCTTGTTTTGGTACTTCTTCTTCAGATTGGAAATAACGTTTATTCGCTTGAATGGTTGAGTCAGTCAGTTGAACCAATGATGTTTTTGAATCAAATGCCGTACCAGGTTCGTTAAAACCAATGTGTCCATTGCTACCAATCCCTAAAATTTGTAAATCAATCGGATAGGTAGTTAAAATTTCTTCGTAACGTGATGTTTCTTCTTCGACATTTTTGTTTTCACCATTTGGAATAAAGGATTGTTTAAATGGTTTAGCATCAAATAAATTTTGATTCATATAAACATGATAGCTTTTTGGATGAGTAGGAGCTAGTCCATAATATTCATCTAAATTAATAGAAGTCATTTCTGAGAAATCAATATCCGATTCACGCATTAAGGTATAAAGTTGTTCTGGTGTCCCACCAGTAGCAAGACCAAGCGTTTTAGCACCTTGTTGGATAGCTTGTTGAATGCGATTAAATGCTTGTTCTGAAGCAATCGCACTTGTTGGATAGATTAGTAATTGCATAATTATTTCTCCTTGTAATATTGATTTAATGGGGGTCTTGTACCCGTATTTAAAAAAGTGACACAGATTAATGTTTGCGTTTTTAGTTGAGAGTGTACAATAAATAAACCTTATTAATTAAAGTGATAATTGGTGATTGTTTTTTATATAGTTTTCTTGTCTATATTTTAACATACAACAAATGTGAATTGAATGGGTTTTAGTCTATATGACTAAATTTAACAAAGTTGTAATATTTTTGTTCATACATTTTCAAGTTGAGTACATAAGATAACAACGTATTAATGTTCTAATACAAAATGGTAACATTACTCAAAGTAGAAATGGAGTATGGTAAAATAAGGATGAATAGTGGAAAATTGGCTGGAGGAGGGTGACAATAGCATGTGGTGTAAGCAAATCGCAAGTAAAAGTAAATTTATATTTTCGACATTGTTAAGTATTCTAATAGTATTTGCTCTAGCATCAAAGTTATTGGCTCAAGCAGAAACCGTTGAGGGAAATACAACGATTGAAACCACTGTTGAGCAATTGACAGAACAATCAATGGGAACGACTGTGGAAACTGTAACAGAAAACGTTACGCAAACTGAAGAATACTGGGATATTCCAGAGCGAAATCGCTATGAGGAAATTATTGATTACAATGAAGATGCAACATTGATACCTGGCCCACCTGGACGCTTAGACGATAGTACGATAAAGAGTGATGAAATAGCTGAAAGTACAATAGTAGCAACAGTTAAAGCACCTGTTACGCATCAAAATGCTACACAATATACAGTGATAACGCAACCACGTCAGCCAAAAAGTAATATAAATTTTGAAAGTATTGCACAACATTATTTGCCCCACTTTTATCATCAGCAACGTTTTGTAGGCATTGTATTAACGCAAGTGATTTTTAGACAGTCTATAATGCTTGAAATTTATGATGTTAGTTGGTCAGTTATTGGGCGAATGCTACAATAATGTTAAAATTTTGGCAGTCAAGTGTGACTCGATAAGTGAAGTTTTTTTACATCCTTTGTTAAAAATCTAAATGAAATGGGAGAGATGATTGAATGTTGCGTTTAATAGGATTGACAACTTGCAGTACCTGTAAGGCAATTGAAAAGCAACTTAAAGCAAAAGAGATTGACTATTTATATCAAGATGTGCGTCAAGAGCGGCCAACTGAATCTCAAGTGCAAAAATGGGTGGAGCAAATCGGAGAAGTGAGTATCAAAAAATTAGTGAACACTTCGGGTATGCGTTACCGAGAATTGCAGCTTAAAGATAAGTGGGATTTGCTGACGACTGAGGATAAAATATCCCTGTTGGCGAGCGACGGAATGCTGATTAAGCGACCGATTTTAGAAACAAGTGACGGAAATCTCTATATTGGAAAAGAAGTGTTGCAGTTTTTAGAGCAATTATAGAAAAGGATTGATGTATTTGATAAAAGAAATCGTACTATCGGCACTTATATTCGGAATATTTAATGTAGCTGTGCAGGCACAAGAAACGACAAATAGTGGGCAGACTGTTTCTGCTACTACTGAATACGCAAAAAATCCACAAGCTGCTTTGATGAACTTAAAAGAACAGCCTGAACATATATCATCTTCATTAAATATTCTTCATGCAGTATCGGAAGCGGAATATGCGATAGTGAGTCGAGCTTATATTCGTGACGGTGATTATTATTACTTTATTTCTAGTGCGCCAGAAACAATTAGTTCATCGGTATTGATTGAAACGAAAGAGGGACAGTATCAACGTTCACTTGTGTTGGCAGAAGATTTAGCAAAATTCGCAGCAGAGGCCTTAGATAAGTATTCTAAGACTTATGCAGGCACACCGATTGAATCGTACCACCAGTATGCACAGGAACATATGGAAGAATTGAAAGGAATTCATATTCAAAATAATCAAGTAGCAAGCCAGCATAAAGCATTATTTGATGAATCGAAAGATATGGAAAGGTTCATGTTAGAATTATTGACACAATTTGTACAACAAGATATTCAACCTGAAATTAAAACGCTAGATGCGATAGGGGAAGTGTATACTTATACGATTGATGAAGCAGCTGCTAATACTTTATTATCATTGGCGAAGCCTTTAGCGAAAAATAATAAGATGTTAACAGGTTTTGTTGAGCAGTTGGAAAAAGGATATGTTGGAACGCTTGGGTTCTCTGTGGAAACAGGTGATGTCGCATTAAGTGTTGCGACAGTAGACGGGTCAGATATTATTGAATTTGTATTGGGTACGGAAGAGAGTAAATTGCGTAAACCAGATGAAAATCAAATTATGACGGCTGATGAATTTACAAAAATGGTAGGGGTCGACTTATTCCAACAAAATATTGAATGATGTAAGCGTAAAAAATTTATTAAAATAATAGTTGTTATTCACCTAATGAGGTGCTATAATCTGATTCTTGGTGTAGGGTAGGTAGTGTGAATGCACCAATCCAATACAAATGAAAAATGAGGTGGAGTCGTATGGTAGAATATTATGGATTACAAACCAACGAACTTGATAGAGCAAAATCTGAAATGGAAAAGGTATTAAATAGTCAAGCATTAGCAAAAAGAGTTAGTTTCTTTAAAATGTTTGGCGATACCAATCGTATGAAAATTATTGAATTATTATTACAATATCCACAATTATGTGTGAATGAAATTTCAACTTTAATTGGTGCAACAATCGCAACAACTTCGCATCACTTAATCGCTTTGAAGAAACAAGGAATTATCGAATCGGTTAAAGAGGGTAAATTTGTTATTTATAAACTTGATACGTCATTAGTGAACGATTTATTTGATGTTTATAACAAATACCTAGAAAAAAAGTAGAAATAGGCTGAAAATTTTAACGCTTTCATGTATAATGTAAATGTAGCTATTAATAATTATTATAAATGAGGTGTTAAAATGAATGATAAAGAAGTCAGCTGGGAAAAATTGTCTGAAGAAGATAATGATTTAGTTATCGAAGGTGTTGTTGATGCCTTAGATGCAGATTGTCACGTGATTTCTTCAGAGGAAGAATTCCAAGAATTAGTTCGTGCGCTTAATGAGTAAAAGGATTGATTGTATGAAATTCGAACGAGAAGGCAATGGTTTTGTTCATCGAGATGAGAATGGTAAAATTATTGCAGAAATTACGTTTATGCCTGTTGATGAAAAGACAGTGATTGCTGATCATACATTTGTTGATGCAGTCTTGCGTGGACAAGGTGTGGCTGAAAAATTGTTGGATTATCTAGTTCAAGAAATGAAAGCAGAAGGTAAGCAAATTAAAGCGCAGTGTAGCTATGTAGTGAAGAAATTTGACGAAGAACCTGAAAAATATGATGCGATTAACGCAGATAAATAAAGGGAATTTTGTTTGATAATAAAGTTTGATAGAGTACAAACTATTTGAAAGGTGGTTTTTGAATGAGTTGTGAACATCATACGCACCACGACCATGTTCATGGTGAAAATTGTGGGCATACAAAAATTCAACATGGCAACCATGTTGACTATATTCATGACGGGCATTTGCATCATCAACACGGTGAACATTGGGATGAGTGTACAATTGAAGTAAGTGATGTGAATCCTGATGACTGTCATGTCGTTGAAACGACTTGTTTACATAACGAAGACTGTGGACACGAACAAGTGCCACACGGTGACCATGTTGATTATTTAGTAAATGGTCGCTTGCAACATGTTCATGGGGACCATATTGATGACCATGGTTCAGTAGATGTTGTGGAATCATAATAATGATAAAGAGAACACTGATGTTTCTAAGGAAATGTCAGTGCTTTTTTGTTTGGGTAGCAACAAGGTGTTATTGGACTATAGTGTATAATTCGATAGCGAGAAATTTAATAAAATTTTTTGAAAGCACTTCACAAATAGTTGAAGAAAAGGTATGATAAATTATGAAAAACAGAGAAATATATCTCTTGTATATTTATATAGTGCGACAATGAGTGTTTTGCAGTAGAATTCTTTTTATCTCATTGTAGCTGGAATAATATAGTGTGAGCAAGGGTGGCTTGGGCTTGTTGAATTACTGGAACAAAAAGTATTCCACCGCAAGTAATTTGTGAAGTGAACTCTAAGTTAATCTGAGCGAGCTAAAATTAGGAGTGTCTTGATGAAAGAACCAATATTAGTTGTAATGGCTGCTGGAATGGGAAGTCGTTATGGTGGATTAAAGCAAATGGACGAATTAGGGCCAAATGGGGAAACAATTTTAGATTTTTCAATTCGTGATGCTTTTGACGCAGGTTTTAGGCGAGTAATTTTTATTGTTAAGGAAGAATTTAAAGCAGAGTTCGAGCGTAAAATAGGGTTGCCGGCTAGTGAATTGATGACGGTGGAGTATGTGATTCAATCTTTAAATCAGTTGCCAGTTGATGTGAATTTGCCATTAGAACGACAAAAACCATTAGGAACAGCCCATGCTGTATGGTGTGCTAAAGAGAGTATTGATGCACCATTTGCTGTTATCAATGCTGATGATTACTATGGGGTACATGCGTACCAACAAATGTATGCGTTTTTATCTAATTTAAAACAGCATCAGCATTATGCAATGGTAGGATATGCATTAGGTCAAACACTTTCACCAAATGGTGTAGTATCTCGAGGGCTTTGTACACTTGGAATGAATCATGAATTGTTGGAGATTAAAGAATTGACACAAATTGAAGCATTTGAGTCGAGTGCGAGGTATCGTGAAGAGAACAGTTCAAATTGGCAGGAAGTAGCATTAGATAGAATTGTTTCAATGAACTTATGGGGATTTCCAGTTGAATTTTTAGATGTATTGGAAAGAGAATTAATTCGCATGTTGCAAACGATGACAAAAGAAGCGTTACTAAAAGAAGAATGTTATCTACCAAGCGTTGTTGAACGTCAAATTAGTACAGGGGTTGCTACGGTAACGGTATTAGAAACGGATGCACGTTGGTTTGGCGTTACGTATAAGGAAGATAAAGCATTTGTAAAAGAACAGTTAGCAAAAGTAAATAGAAAAGGGAGAGAGTTATGACAGAGTTAGCAATGAAAGCCTATGAATATTATCAATTGCCAGGAGAATTAGTTTCGTTAACGGGATTTGGTAGTGGTTTAATTAATAAGACCTATAAGATTATTCATCGTGTGAATGGTAATGAAGTAGCGTATATTTTACAACAAATCAATAATCAAATTTTTCCAGATGTGGAGGGATTAATGAATAATATTGATAAAGTAACACGATTTTTGAAAGATGAAGCACGTGAGCGTGGTGGAAATCCTGAACGTGAAACGATGACGGTTGAATTGACAAAGGACGGCAAACTATTTGCTAAAACAGATGATGAAACGTATTGGCGTATTTATCGTTTTGTAGACGGAACTTTTTGTCTTAATCGTGTAGAAGAAGAAGCACACTTTTTTGAGGCAGCTCGTGCGTTTGGAGATTTTGCTGCTAAGTTACATCATTTTGATGCAAGAGAGTTGGTGGAAGTCATTCCGAAATTCCATGATACACGTGACCGTTATCGTCAATTTGAAGAAGCAGTTGCGAATGATGCTGCTGGACGTGTAAAAGATTTGACTGAAGAAATTGAATTTGTGCGTAGTCGACGTGATGATTGTTACTACTTGTATGATTTATTGGATGCAGGGGAGTTGCCATTGCGTGTGACGCATAACGATACGAAATTGAATAATATTTTATTAGATGAACAGACACAAAAAGGGATTTGTATTGTTGATTTAGATACGATTATGCCAGGATTAGTATTGTTTGATTTTGGTGATGCAATTCGTTTTGGTGCGAATACAGCTGCAGAAGATGAGCCAGATTTAACTAAAGTTTCATTTGATTTATCGTTATATGAAGTTTATGTTAAAGGGTATTTAGAAGGTAGTAAGGGAATTTTGACGGAGCGAGAGATAGCGTTATTACCATGGGGAGCAAAAGTGATTACTTTAGAACAAGGTATTCGCTTTTTAACAGATTATCTTAATGGTGATGTGTACTATGGAACAACTCGTCCACATCAAAATATTGACCGAACACGAGTTCAGTTTAAATTAGTGAAGGAAATGGAAGTGCTCTGGGAAGAGATGAATGAAGTGGTTCAACGTTTCGTATAGTTGATATAAGCGTAACGCATTTTTAATGTTGGGGTGCAAAAAGTCTTTGCATTTTACTGTGTTGCATGGTATGATATTATCGTTGCAGAAATGCAAAGGAATAACTCTAGATTAGCAAATAGTTTAGGGCAGAAAGGACGTAAAAATTATGAAACAAGGAATTCATCCAGAATATCAAAAAGTTGTATTTATGGATACTACTACTGGTTTCCAATTCTTATCAGGTTCTACTAAATCTTCAAACGAAACAGTAGAATGGGAAGACGGAAACACTTATCCATTAATTCGTGTTGAGATTTCATCTGATTCTCATCCATTCTATACTGGTCGTCAAAAATTCACTCAAGCAGATGGTCGTGTGGATCGTTTCAACAAAAAGTACGGTTTCAAAGACGCAAACGCTGCAGAGTAATCGACAGGTTATTAAATCAACATTTTCAGCACTTTCTGATAGGGTCAGAGAGTGCTGTTTTTGACTTGTACTAACTTATTTGTTAAAATTTTTCATGTATATTTAAATTTTATGCATCTTCTGATTTAATATATCTCTAAATAACGTTTGTGCAGCATCGCCTACGCTTTTAATAAAACGTTGTATGCTTAACTTTCCACTGTTCTAGTTTGATTCCAAGCCAAAATCCGTAAATACCAAATGTGATGACTGTTAATAAAAACCATTTAATCCAATTGCCGAATAGTCCTATGGCTGTTCCTGTAAAACGTAATCGACGTCCCTCAATAACAGTGTGATTGATTTTCCAACCATACACCAAATGCCCATGGGTAGCAAATACCGAGTGTGCAAAAGGTAATGATACTGCCTAGTAATGTCCACCCAACTAAACTCAATAATCCACCGTCAAAGTAACTTTTCATAAAACTAACATTCCTTATTTATTAATGTTTGATATAATTGCGAAAGCAACGAGTTTGGAATATATGGCGCACCTTTCTGCAGAAATTTATATGTTAAAAAACGCACAAATCATTTTAATAGTTGACGGACTAATGATTACGCTAATTTAATTATACGCTGACAAATCTAAGGTGTAAATTAATTTTCAAAAAAATAAGAGAAGAAATAAAATTCAGATTTGTGAATAATTAACGGAATTTACTGATTTTCATAGAAAAGTAAATATTCTACAATAAATATAGTCGGAATTTGAAAAAAATGCTATAATGAAAGCGTTGAGATATTTTCAAGACATATGATGATGTTGAAGTTAGTTGACGAGAGTAGTGTGTAATGGAGTATTGAGAAGCTGCTATACATGTAGTGATAATTAAAATAACTATATTTTTTACATTCAAAAGGAGAGATTTCTAATGACTTGGCAAGATACATTAGCGATTTGGAAAGCGTTCGAAACGCTAGATTCAGCGTTGAGACATGAAATAGAAACAGCAGATGAAACACAATTAGAGGATGCATTTGCATCTGTATTAAATTTTGGGACTGCTGGTATGCGTGGCATATTAGGTGCAGGACCAAATCGAATGAATCGCTATACTGTTCGTCAAGCGACGGAAGGATTAGCGCAATTGATTCTCGATAATGGAGAAGATGCGAAAAAACGTGGTGTGGCTATTGCGTATGATTCTCGACATTTTTCACCCGAATTTGCAATGGAATCAGCATTAGTTTTAGCTAAACATGGTATTAAAAGTTATGTGTACGAAAGTTTACGACCAACGCCAGTATTATCATTCGCAGTGCGTTATTTAAATGCGTTTGCTGGTATTATGATTACTGCAAGTCATAACCCAGCAGCATACAATGGTTACAAAGTTTATGGTGCAGACGGTGGTCAAATGCCGCCTGAAGATGCGAATCATTTAACACAATATGTTCGTGCGATTGAAAATCCATTAACAGTAGAAATTGCAGATAAAACGGAAAGTTTAGGTAGTGGATTGGTTGAAATTATCGGCGACCGTATCGACCAAGCGTATTTAAAAGAAATGCAAGCTGTGACGATTAATCCTGAGTTAGTTGCTGAAATGGCTGATAAAGTGAATATTGTCTTTACACCACTTCATGGAACAGGTATGTATTTAGGTATGAAAGCATTAGTGCAAGCTGGATTCACCGATGTAAAAGTAGTTGATGAGCAGTCACAACCGGACGGTGATTTTCCTACTGTTAAGTCACCAAACCCTGAATCGGACGCAGCTTTTGATTTAGCTGAAGTATTAGGTAGACAAGTTGATGCTGATATTTTACTTGCGACAGACCCAGATGCAGACCGTTTAGGTGCGAAAGTCAAAACAGCAAGTGGTTCTTATGATTTATTAACTGGTAACCAAATTGCAGCCTTAATGTTGGATTACTTGATTCAAGCGAAAAAAGAAAAAGGCGAATTAGTGCCAAATAGTGTGGCAGTGAAATCGATTGTATCGACAAAATTAGCAGATGCTATTATGGAAGCGAATGGACTTGAAATGGTCGAAGTACTTACTGGGTTCAAATTTATCGCTGAAAAAATTCATCAGTATGAGTTGTCAGGTGAGTATACGTTCTTAATGGGATTTGAAGAAAGTTATGGTTACTTGATTAAGCCATTTGTACGTGATAAAGATGCGATTCAAGCATTAGTCGTTTTGGCAGAGCTGACTGCTTATCATAAAAAAGCAGGTAAAACATTAGCAGATGCGCTGAACGGGATTTATGAAAAATATGGTTACTTCTATGAAAAAACCATTTCGCTTGATTTCCCTGGATTATCAGGACAGGCAAAAATGTCAGCGATTATGGAAAAAATTCGTCAAGAAGGAATTCAATCAATGGGTGGCCTGAAAGTTGAAATTTCAGCAGACTATTTATTAGGTACGATGTCTTATGCTGACGGCAAAACATTGAAATTGTCTTATCCGAAGTCTGATGCGTTGAAATATACATTGGAAGACGGTAGTTGGGTAGCGTTTAGACCGAGTGGAACAGAACCGAAAATTAAATTATATTTAGGTACTGCCGGTAATTCTCACGAAGAAGTAAAAGCAAAAGCAGAAAAAATCGAAGAAGACATTCAAATCTTAATCGCAGATGAGTAATAACATCGTGTGAGCAATCAAATAGAAAAACGAGAGAACACTATCGATGTTTCTCTCGTTTTTTATTACGGCTCATTACTTTATGCGGTCTAAGTAATCGTATGTTTCAAATGTTTTTTCGCTTGTAATAGCGATGAAAATTGTACCAGCTTCGACTGGGGCTTGGATATCGAATTGCGTTCGCATTTTTTCTTTGCGAGATTTTCGCATACCGATAATATTCATGTCATATTGATTTCTTAAATCTAAAGTCAATAGATTTTTGCCTACCCATTTTTCAGGGGCTTCAAATTCAATAATTGATGTGTCTTCATCTAATGGTAAAATTTCTTCGATATAGGTTCTCAATAGTTTAGATGCCAATTGCTTGCCAGAATCACGCTCAGGTGAAATGATAGTTGTAGCACCTAATTCGTTCAATACTTCTTCAAAGGAAGTGCTGCGTGCTTTAGCAATAATTTTAGGGATACCTAGACGTTTGCAGTGCATGACAGCTAATACAGCACTCTCTAAATTAGTACCAGTAGCAATGATAACCACTTCACAATTAGCTAATCCCACTTCTTCAAGTAACTCAAAATCAGTAAAGTCACCAATAGTGGCAGTGGTTACGTCATCAGCAACTAATTCGACGTGGCTAGCGTTATTGTCGATAGCAATGACTTCTTTTCCGTATCTACTTAATTCTTTAGCGACAGTTCGACCGAAAATACCTAATCCTAATACTCCAATAATTGATGGTTTCAAAAAAACACTCCGTTCGTGAATCATTAATTTAATCATACAAAAAAATTGCAAATAATGCTATGATTAGATATAAAGAATGTGATAATTGGAGAAATAAAGATGAATATTGAAATTATTTGTGTTGGCAAATTGAAAGAAAAGTATTTAAAACAAGGAATTGATGAGTATCTCAAACGACTACAAGCTTATGCGAAAGTATCGGTTATCGAAGTGAGTGATGAGTCGACTGATGAAAATATGAGTGAGGTAGAGATAAATCAAGTATTGGAAAAAGAAGCAGATAAAATTGCACAACGTCTAGATGAACAGCGTAAAGTAATCGTGCTAGCAATTGAGGGGAAACTTATCTCTTCGGAAGAATTAGCCCAACAACTAAATGATTATGCAATCTATGGTGATAGCAAGGTAACGTTTATTATTGGTGGTTCATTAGGCTTAGCAGAGCGTTTAAAAAGACGAGCGAATTTAAGAGTTAGTTTTGGTCGGATTACTTTACCACATCAATTGATGCGATTGATTTTAGTGGAGCAAATTTATCGTGCGTTTCGTATTATTAATGGGCATGCGTATCATAAATAAGTTTGATTTTATTAGTTTAATCAATAGATTTTACCTGAGGATAATTAGCTAGTTCTCAGGTGTTTTTTTATGTACAAGGCAATTGAAATAAGTTATCAAATATGTTAACATTATAATATAAAATTATAAAAAGAATAATATATACACGATATAAAGTAAAGGGAGGATTTGCATGGGAGTATTACGAAATATTTATGGATATAGTCTATTTGTTCCGATTTGTTATGGCACAAAAGAAGTTGCGTGTCAGCAGAAACTGCTGTGTCAATTGATGTACCATCCTGATAACGCCTATCATTTTACAAGATTTCCGCTGGTTCATACGCAGTCGCAATATTATTTTTATGCTGAATGGGTAATGCGTGGATTTTTAATTCAAAATAAAATATTATCTTCAATTAATCAGTTTCATTATATTAGCGTTAGTGAACATCAAAAGGGGCAGACTGTGTTTTGTAATACGTTACTCCATTGGAAACCGAATCATTCACAATTTGAAAATTTATTGTATGGAAAACAAGATTCTTTTTTTGATAAGGTGCCCATAGAATGTTTATATCAATATTTTTCTCATATTGATTGGAAAGAATTTTGGTGTGTGTGTAATCAATTATTTCAATTGAAAACTGAGGCTGACTATCGTCAAGGAGATATTACATTAATTAATGAAATGTATGAATCTGAAACAATCATCCGTAAATGTCAGCATAATAACTGTTTTTATTTTTCTGATTTATTGGGGCAGGGGGCATTATTCAAACATACTTTTGTCAAATTGCGTAAACCGGAATTATATAAGACGTTGTACGCTTTAATGCTTACATCAAGTAGTGTTCGAGAGGAGCTAGAAGTGTATGAGGAAGATGATGGATAAAAAAGTATTTTTTTTGAAAATTATTGAAGCGATTTCAAATTAGTTATATAATGAGATTATCCTGTTAAGTTGAAAGAGTTATTATATTTTTTCTACTTAACATTTGCATTAGTATTCTTAGGAGGGTATCGAATGAATAGTCAAACACTAAAAGAAAAATTTACGGAAGTCTTTAAACGAGAGGACGGCAAAGTATTTTTTGCACCGGGACGTATTAATTTAATTGGTGAGCATACAGATTATAATGGTGGACGAGTTTTTCCTTGTGCGATTACGAATGGTACATATGCTGTAGCAGCCTTACGTGATGACACAACTGTGCGGTGTTATTCGATGAATTTTGACGAAGTAGGGATTATTTCGTTTGAGTTATCTGAATTAGTTAATCGCAAAGAAGATAGTTGGACGAACTTTGTTAAAGGTGTTATTAAATATTTAGGAGAAGCAGGCTATCATGTCGATAAAGGATTCGATATTTTAATCTATGGAAATATTCCAAATGGGTCTGGTTTATCTTCTTCTTCATCACTTGAATTATTAGTAGGGGTAACACTTGAGAACTTATTTAACTTTGATATTGACCGTGTTGAATTAGTGAAAATCGGTCAACGTGTTGAAAATCATTTTATCGGTGTTAATTCAGGCATTATGGACCAATTTGCGATTGGTATGGCAGCGAAAGAGCAAGCTATTTATTTAGATACTAATACATTGGAATATGAGTTAGTACCGGCTGAATTTGGTGATAATGTTGTTTTAATTATGAATACTAAAAAACGTCGTGAGTTAGTGGAATCGAATTATAATGAGCGTCGTAGTCAATGTGAAGAGGCTTTACGCCGTTTGCAAGCTGAACTGGACATTAAGGCACTAGGCGAATTGACAATTGAACAATTTGAAGCAAACCGTCATTTGATTGACGACGAAGTATTAGAGCGTCGTGCTAAACATGCTGTTTATGAAAATGAACGAACAAAATTAGCGAAAGAAGCGTTGACGTCAGGTGACTTAGTACGATTTGGTCAATTATTGAATGAATCACATATTAGTTTGCGTGATGATTATGAAGTAACAGGGTTAGAATTAGATACTTTAGTGCATACTGCTTGGGAACAACCGGGTGTATTAGGTGCACGTATGACTGGAGCTGGAATGGGTGGTTGTGCGATTGCGTTAGTGAATAAGGACAAAGTAGAAGCAATCCAATCTGCGATTCAAGCGGTGTACGAAAATACGGTAGGTTATCCAGCTGAATTTTATGTAGCACAAGTGGGCGACGGTGCTCGTGCTTTAGAAGTTTAGAACATGGTGAGAGAGAGGGCGTTCAGCCTCGAACCACTGGAGAAAACCAACGGCGTGCATAAAACGCACAGAGGCGGTTTTTGAAGTGGACGTCGAGGCTGCCCGAACGAACCAGAATAGGAGATTGTCAGTATGAAGGTTGAAGTAAAACCATTTGGTACTTTTCAAGAGCAACAATATGATGAAATTTTAATTACGAATCAACAAGGTGTGCAAATTGGCTTTTCAAATTTAGGGGCACGTATCAATCGTTGGGGGATTCAAACTAATTCGGGTGAGTACGAACAAATTATTTTAGGTCATAATACAGCAAGTGATGTGTTTGAATCAGGAAGTTACTATGGTTCAACGGTTGGACGTGTAGCTGGTCGTATTGAAAAAGGTCAGTTTTCAATTGACGGAGAAAATTATCAATTGCCACTCAATAATGGTGCCAATCATCTCCATGGTGGCCCTAACTCGATTGATGAACAATTATTTGATTACACAATTGAAGAATTTGCAGATGAAGTTCGTATAGTGTTTACCTTGGTTGTCCCCGATGGGAAAAATGGGTATCCTGGTGAGTTGAGATTAACAGTTATCCATTCGTTTAATGAGCAAAATGAATGGCGTGTGACATATGAAGCGACAACGGATAAAGCGACCTTATTTAATCCGACTAATCATGTGTACTTCAATTTAAATGGCGATAACAAAAAGCCGGCGACCAATCATACATTAAAAGTAAATAGTAGTCGTTATTTGCCATTAAAAGAAGATACTACACCGGTTGGGCCGATTGCGTCAGTTGAGGGAACGGTATTCGATTTGCGGCAGCCTCAATTATTAGCTGATTGTATTGAATCTGCTGAACCACAATTTGTATTTACCAAAGGATTTGATCATCCGTTTGTATTAGATAAAACAGATTCTGTTCATGCAGAAATTTATTGTGCGGATACGAAACGTCGTATTGTCATGACGACTGATGAAGTGGCAGTGGTTATTTATACGCATGGTTATTTAGTGGCGATTGATGAAATTTGGGGTCATCCATTAGAGCAATTTGCTGGTATTACATTGGAAACGCAAAATGTTCCGGGAGCTACTACCTATGGCTATTTCGGCGATACAATCTTGCGTCCGGAAGAAGTTTATCGTAGTTCAACTATGTATCGACTTGAGCTTGAAGTATAGAGTGTGAAATGAGCTAGAATGAAGTGGGTTCTAGCTCTATTTTAAATATTTGGAGGATAGTGAATGAAGACAATTAATATTGGGAAAACACCGGTTAAAGCAAGTCAATTAGCACATGGTTGTATGCGAATGGCAGCTTTAACTACACAAGAGGCAGCGAAAGTAATTGAAACAGCGTATAATGTAGGCATTAATTTTTTTGACCATGCTGATATTTATGGGGGTGGTCAATCAGAAACTATTTTTGCACAAGGGTTAAGTCAAACAGCCATTCAACGTAGTGATATCTTTTTGCAATCAAAAGTGGGTATCCGTAAAGGATTCTTTGATTTTTCAAAAGAGCATATTGTATCATCTGTTGAGCAAATTTTATCAAGGTTACAAACAGATTATTTGGACTTTTTATTATTACATCGTCCAGATACATTAATGGAGCCTGAAGAAGTAGCTGCTGCTTTTGATACATTATTTGAAAGTGGTAAAGTGCGGTATTTTGGTGTTAGTAATCAAAATCGAGCGCAAATTGAATTATTACAGCATTTTGTCACGCAACCTTTAGCTGTAAACCAATTACAATTTGGACCAGCACATACGCCGTTAATTGATGAGGGTTTGAATGTGAATATGTTAAATGATGCATCGGTTAATCATACTGGTGGGTTATTAGAATTTAGTCGTCTGCACGAAATGACGATTCAGCCATGGTCACCGTTTCAAGTTGATTTAGGACAAGGGTTATTTATGGAGCATCCGAAATATCAGAAATTAACGACTACTTTGCATTTATATGCCAAAGACAAAGGTGTATCTTTTGAAGCAATGGTTATGGCATGGATTATGCGTCATCCAGCTAAGATGCAACCGATTGTTGGTTCGATGAATCCGGAGCGCATTGCATCAATGGCACAAGCTAGTGAAGTGCAGTTGAGCCGTGAAGAGTGGTATGACATTTATCGCAGTGCAGGGAACGTATTGCCATAAGTATGATGATGCGAAAGAGAAATGATTTTTTAGCTTTGGGGCGAGTAGCTCCAAGGCTTTTTTGAAATGATTATTTGCAAAACCTCATTAGCGTCTAAGACGATTATTTGGTATAATTTAATCACTCGGAGAGATTGTGATATGAAAGGGATAATATAATGATTAAGTTAATCTGTATTGATATGGACCAAACTTTACTGCGACGTGACAAAAGTTATGACCGAGAGCGGTTTGCGGCAGTTATACCTAAACTGATTTCGTTAGGTATGACAATTTGCATTGCGAGTGGAAATTCGTATCATAAATTGACAGAATTTTTCGATGAGGAAACGCAGTCTAAGTTGCATTTTGCTGCTGATAATGGAAATTATTTGATGATTAATCAAAAAGTACAACGTGTTGTAGGCATGGAAAAAGATTTGGTGCTACGTTTAGCGAATTATTTTGATGAAATGGACGGATACTATTTGAATATGAGTACAGGGATGACTACTTATTTTAGAGAAACATCGGGTCCTGCTTATGATAAAGTGATGCGTTACAATAACCAAGTTGAACATCTTGATTCGTTTAGCCAATTGCCTAATGATGCGCCAGTTGTTAAAATTGCGATTTATAGTCGCCATACTCTAGCAAAAAATAAGGCAATAGTTCGTACGGTTCAAGATAAATTTTCAGATATCTCAATCGTGACGAGTGGCGATGAATGGATTGATATTTATCATCGACAAGGTGGTAAAGGAAGAGCAGTTGCATGGTTGCAACAACAGTTAAATGTTTCAAAAGATGAAACAATAGTGTTTGGTGATAGTTTGAACGACCAAACGATGATGTCAGAGGCAACTTATAGTGTCGCAATGGCAAATGCTGACCAAGATTTAGTATTGCATAGTCACTATCAAATTGGCGATAATGAAAGTCAGGCAGTTATTGATGTTTTAGAGCAATTAGTAGACGATGCTGAGGCACGTTTTATGGAACAATATGTTATTAAACGGTAGGTGAAAATATGGCAAATAAAAAAAGAGAGAAACAGTCACAGAAAAAACAATCAAAAGAAGCCTTTGTGCAAATTGATGCCTATATGATACCAGAGCCGCAAGCAGAGATGTATCGTATTTTACGAGAAGCAGTTGCCGAAGATATAAACGAATTTTTATCAACACGCTATCCAGTGGTCGAACGTATTCGGCATAAAGAAGAGGGAGAAGCAATCGTTGCTTTAACTGATAGCCAAGAAGAAGTGGTGCGTATTTATTTGAACCCACAAAATATTTCGTTAGCTCAAAAAGCTCGTGACCGTGACCAATTAGATAAATTTATTGAATCATTTATACAGTAATAATTTGAGAAAATAGGAATGGTACGGTATAATAAGACTAGCTGAATAAAAGGAGTGTTATAATATGTCATTAGAAGAATTAACAGCAAAAGGTAAAGAATTATTAGGTAAAGCTTTAGGAGATAAACATACTGAAGCAGAGGGTGCAGTTGAATCGACATTAGAAAATCTAAAAGAAAAAGCTGCTCAAACAGTTGAATCAGTATCAAAAGCAGCTGATGATGTATCAGAAACGATTAAAGGTGCTGTTGACGGTGTAAAAAACATCTTTGACAAATAATAAGTCGAATTAAAATCAAGTACATGGAGTTGGGTGATTAACTTCATGTACTATTTTTTTACTTCAGTAAAATCCTAAGTTTTACGCCCATGTCCACACCATTCATGTGAAAAAATAGTGAATCTAACAATATTAACTTGCAGTCTTTTAAATGTTCGTGTTTTTTATGGGGTGAAAAAGTGATAATGACGGGCTTTGAATGAGTATCTAAGTTTTGTTACGAGAATATTTGCTGAAAAGCCTTAGAGCACCTACCAACCTGAAAAAACGTTTGTTATAATGAAGTTGAGTAGGGCACTGGAGTCAAGTATTCTAGGGAACTCACTCATAACATTATTTTGGAGGGAATTTTCTCATGACAAAAGTATGGCGTTATGTCGCGTTATTAAGTTTAGTCGCAACATTGTTCACAGGTTTATTTGCTACAAAGGTAAGTGCAGAAGAAGAAATTGAAACATTACGTTTAATGTTCGTTCCGTCTCGTGATCCTGAAGATATTATCACAACAACAGAGCCATTGAAACAATTATTAATTGATGAATTGGCTAAATTAGGCTTTAAAGTAGGAGCAGTAGATATTACAGTAGGTACAAACTACGAAGCAGCAGGTGAAGCTTTAGCAGCAGGTACAGCTGACGCTGGTTTTATTCCTGGAGGAACTTTTGTTTTATATGAAGATGAAATGGAAGTTATTTTAACGTCAACACGAAGAGGATTGAATAAAGATTCTGAAAATCCAGCTGATTGGAATGACGGCAAACCAACTGAGCGTACAGAAGATCAAGTAACTTATTACAAAGGGTTAATTATCGCTGGACCGTCAGCTAAAGGTAAAGAATTAGCTGCAAAAATCAATGCTGGTGAAAAATTAACATGGGAAGATTTAGACAGTGCTAAATGGGCAGTTATGTCATCATCATCATCTTCAGGTTATATTTACCCATCTATTTGGTTAGGTAAACAATTTGAAGGTAAATCACTTTCTGATTTATCAAATGTAGTTCAAGCTGAATCATACGGTAGTGCTGTTGCACGTTTAGCTGCTGAACAAGTAGACGTTATGGTAGGATATGCTGATTTACGTTCAGATAATGCTGATGACTGGACGAAAGACATGGGTCGTAAAGTATCTATCTGGGAAGAAACAAATGTTATCGGTGTAACACCAAATGTTTACAATGATACAATTTCTGTAAGTTTAGCATCAGATATTATGACACCAGAATTTAAGAAAGCATTCCAACAAGCGTTAATTAATATTTCTCAAACAGAAGAAGGGAAAAAAGTTATCGCTATTTACAGTCATGAAGGTTACAAACCAGCATCGGCTGATGATTATGAAACAGAGCGTGAAGCACAACGTATTTTACGTGAACAAAACAACGGAAATTAATCTTTAATTTATACAATACTTCCTTATCGGAGTTGGGGTAAAGCCCAACTCCTTTTTGTATTACGGAAGAATGTTGTACAGAATGTGTCGGTTCATTTGTTGGGAGTCGTAGTCGAAATATGTTAAACTAATAGTAAAGAGAATAGGTGTATGAATCTTTGGTATGACGAGGAGGGTATATAAAGATGAAAATTAAACGATTTTTAGGATTGGCAGCAGGTGTTGCGATTGCTTTACCACAAATATTTTACGCACAGAAACGTTGGTTTCATCGTGGTAAGATACAACCGGTGCAAATTTTAGATGAGAGTAAAGTAAGAAAAAGAGAAACAGAATATCGCTTAAAAGCAAGTGGTAATTTTCCGTTATTTGTGAAGTGTTATGACGTGAAAGAGCCTAGAGGGCTTGTCCAAATTGTACATGGGGCTTTGGAGCATCAAGGTCGTTATGCACCTTTAATCCAATTTTTGAATCAAAAGGGATATGCCGTCATTGCCAATGATCATCGTGGACATGGTCGTTCTTTAACAACAAAATATCCAAAAGGCTACTTAAATGGTTTCAATGAATTGATTAGTGATTTAGCATTAGTAACAGATTTCGGACAAACTTTGTATCCGGATTTACCAATTTATTTATATGGACATTCAATGGGTTCGATGTTAGCGAGACTTTACCTAAAAGAGCATGATGTTAAAATTGATAAGCTGGTATTAAGTGGAACTCCGTATCCTAGTGAAGTCGCTCCAGTAGGTGTATGGTTGGCAAGAATGGTGAGTTTTTATCAAGGTGAACATGAGTACAATCGGTTATTAAATATTTTGCCAAAAGGGTCAGATTGGTTGAGTCGCAATGAAGAAAATATCAAAGCTATTGCACAAGACCGTTTATCTACACCACTATTTATGAACGCAGGAAATTTATCGGTAATTGAAATGAATGCAGCCTTACAATTTGAGGAATCATTCAAGGCCAAAAATCCTAATTTACCAATTTTAAACTTGGTGGGAGAAGAAGATACTGTTATTACTGGTGGTGAAAAGGGACTGCAACGTTCTCTGATGCCATTAAAACGTGCTGGTTATCATCAGATTCAACAACATATTTATCCTGAAATGCGTCATGAAATTATTCATGAAGAAAATGCACAACAGGTATATCAAGATATGCTTGCCTTTTTTGAAACGAAATAAACCAATTAAATGAAAGGAATAAATAATATGAATAAAACTTTAGATTATTTGACACAATTACTTGAAATTCCGTCACCTACAGGTTTTACGACAGGTGTGACGAATTATTTAATCAATGTATTAGAGAATTTGGGCTATAAGCCTTATCGTACGGCAAAAGGAAATGTGATTGTTACCGTTCTAGGTGCTGATGATGAACATCATCGTGTGGTAACGGCACATATCGATACCTTAGGTGCGATTGTTCGTGCAGTTAAAGGTGACGGTCGTTTGAAAATGGACAAAATTGGTGGATTTCCTTGGAATATGATTGAGGGAGAAAATTGTTTAGTTCACAGTGCTAAAACAGGGGAAGTTATCAGTGGAACAATCTTGATTCATCAAACGAGTACACATGTTTACCGTGATGCTGGGACAGCTGAACGGACACAAGATAATATGGAAGTGCGTTTAGATGCTAAAGTGACGAATGCTCAAGAAGCACGTGATTTAGGGATTGAAGTAGGGGACTTTATTTCATTTGACCCTAGAACAATTATTACACCGACTGGATTTGTTAAATCACGCTTTTTAGATGATAAAGTATCAGCTAGTATTTTGCTGAATTTATTGACAGTGTATCAACAGGAACAAGTCATCTTGCCACAAACGACACATTTTATGTTTAGTGTATTTGAAGAAGTAGGGCATGGTGCCAATAGTACGATTTCAGATAAAGTTGTGGAGTATTTGGCAGTGGATATGGGAGCAATGGGAGATGACCAACAAACCGATGAATATACGACATCAATTTGTGTGAAAGATGCTAGTGGGCCATATCATTATGAGTTCCGTCAACATTTAGTTGCATTGTGTGAAGAACAAGAGATTCCATATAAATTAGATATTTATCCATATTATGGTAGTGATGCATCAGCAGCGATGAGTGCAGGAGCAGAAGTGAAGCATGCGTTATTAGGTGCAGGAATTGAATCGAGCCACTCTTATGAACGAACACATCGAGAGTCGATTGAAGCAACGGAACGTTTGGTAGATGCATACTTAAAAAGTGCATTGGTTGTCGTGAAATAGAAAGGAATGTTTGATTGGAAAAAATTACGCAATTTGACCACTTATTAACAAAAATTGAGCAGTTAGAAAAAGTATTGATTTATGTGTCAATGGAGAATTGTAGTGTCTGTACAGCGGATAAGCCACGAGTTGAGACATTAGTAAACGATGTTAAAATACCAGCATTTGAGATTAAGGCTAATGAAATACCCGAAGCTGCTGGACAATTTCAATTGTTTACAGCCCCCGTTGTTCTCTTGTTTTATCAAGGGAAAGAATGGCATCGTCAAGCACGAATTATTGATTTTGATGTATTGGATTATCGCATGAAGCAGTTAATGGAAGCCTAGTAAGAGATTACTATTATCTTAATTTAGAGAAGTCATTGTGTTCTTATAATAAATTTATATAAATATTTTTGACGGTGATACTTACGATAAAATGTTGTGAAAAACTTTTTCGGTTTGTTAAGCACTCAAAAAGTGTGAGCAAGTGAAACGTGATATTTATAGTTATTTATAAGATGATTTGTGAATTAAAATTCGTAAAAATTTAACTTTCATGTGAAAATAGTATAAGATTCACTGATAAACATTTGATAAATGTTGATGTGATAAAGAAAGATAGTGTTTGTTTATAAAAAACGTTTATAACATAAACGCTATCTTTTTGTGAAATGTGTGGTATATTAAAAACATAGCAATACAATTTTTGTTTTTAATCTTAGGAGGTTAACATGAAAGTAGTAGTAATTGGATGTACACATGCTGGGACTGCAGCGGTTAAAACAATTTTAAATGAGAACCCAGAAGCAGAAGTAGTAGTGTATGAACGCAATGATAATATCTCATTCTTATCTTGTGGGATTGCCTTATATGTTGGTGGTGTAGTAAAAGACCCTCAAGGTTTATTCTACTCAAACCCAGAAGAATTAGCTGCATTAGGTGCAGAAGTTCATATGGAACATGATGTAACAAATGTAGATATTAATGGCAAAAAAGTAACTGTTAAAGACTTAAAATCAGGTGAAGTAACAGAAACTTCATTCGATAAATTAGTTGTGACAACAGGTTCTTGGCCAATCTTACCACCATTTGAAGGTTATGATTTAGAAAACGTATTATTATGTAAAAACTATAACCAAGCGAAAGAAATTTTTGCACGCAAAGGCGATGCTGAAAAAGTAGTCGTAATCGGGGGTGGATACATCGGTATCGAATTAGTAGAAGCATTTGGTTTAGAAGGTAAGCAAGTAACTTTAATCGACGGTTTAGATCGTATCTTAAACAAATACTTAGACAAAGAATTTACAGATGTATTAGAAGCAGATTTACGTGACCGTAATATTACTGTTCAATTAAACGAAATGGTTAAAGGTTTCCAAGGTGAAAATGGAAAAGTAACGAAAGTAATTACGGATAAAGGTGAATACGATGCAGATATGGTAATTGTCTGTGTTGGTTTCCGTCCAAATACTGACTTAGTTAAAGACCAATTAGAAACAATGCCTAACGGTGCGATTATTGTTGATAACTACATGAAAACTTCTCACCCAGATGTTTTTGCAGCGGGAGATTCTGCAGCTGTTAACTACAACCCTAACAATGGTCATGCATATATTCCATTAGCAACAAATGCTGTTCGTATGGGTTCATTAGTTGGTAAAAACATCAATGGTGATAAAGTAGCTTACCGTGGTACACAAGCAACTTCTGGTTTACACTTATTCGGTTGGAATATCGGTTCAACTGGTGTAACTGATAATTCAGCTAAAATGTTTGGTTTAGAAACACGTTCAGTATACGTGGAAGATAATTACCGTCCAGAATTTATGCCAACAAACGAAAAAATCTACATGAAATTAGTATATGAAGTAGGAACAAATCGTATCGTTGGTGGACAAGTAATGTCTAAATATGACTGTACTGCATCAGCTAACACATTGTCATTAGCGGTTCAAAACAAAATGACAATTGATGATTTAGCATATGTAGACTTCTTCTTCCAACCAGTATTCGATCGTCCTTGGAACTACTTAAATATCTTAGCACAAGCTGCAGTAGAACAAGAACGTACAATTTCAGAAAACTAATTTATTTAAGAGCTAGTCGGTAATTTGACTGGCTCTTTATTTGCATAAAAATAGGTGGTATATTCGTGCCGAAACGTCACGAATATGCCACCTGTTTTTTAAAATAGTATAGCTAGACAATAAAATATACTGAAAATAAATAATACTGCATTTAAGTAATTTAGTTTATTTTGACGACGCTTTTCATTGTTGACATTCACTACTAAAGGTATCATTACTAATCCGGAAATAACGATAAATAATAATTGAACTAAAAAATAACTTTTGCTCGGCAAAGCAAGGTAAAATGCAATTGGTAATGAAACAAAAGATAATGCAATAGCTGTCCAGTGGTAGAGCGACGATTGTGGGCGTCTACTAATAAATCCATATTTTAAATGCATTGAATCAATCGTAATACCGAGAACTAATAATAAAAATGGAATCAGTAAAATTAGATATTGCGTTGTAAGTGTAGCTGTTTGGCTATAATAAGCGATACAATTTAAAACAAAGCCGTTAAAGAAAATCGACAAAATAAATTGATAAAAGCTATTGACCATGATGAATGGCTTATATTGGATATGAATAAAGAGAATATAAAAAACAAGTAACACATTTAAAATCCAGTGATTAGAGAGTGCGAATAAGATACTGGCACCAATCAATAGAAACTCACTGATGAATAGAATGATTTCAGGAGTTGCATTATCGTGTTGTTTGATAAATTTCTGATGGAAAAAATGGTCGATTAATTGAGAACTGATAGCAATTACTACGAGATAAAGTATGCTTAACCATTGCGGATTTGTCGTGTTGGTTAAACCGACAGCTAGTCCAATGAGAATAACTGAAATCGGAGATAAAAAGATTTTCAATAATGGATTTTGTAGTATCTTTAATATAGTCGTCATAAATTCCCTCCTGAATTTGATGATTTAAACAGTTAAAATGCTTTCTATTAGTTATATTTTAAGTTATAATCTTAACAGTTACAATACAAATCTTCCCGATAGGGTTCACTTTATTAAAAGTGAAAATGCCTTGTAACCAAATTGAAATATGGGGGAATATAAATGTCAGAAAAACGTTTATTTACATCAGAGTCAGTAACCGAAGGGCACCCAGATAAAATCGCCGACCAAATTAGTGATGCGATTTTAGATGCGATTTTAGAACAAGACCCTTATGCACGTGTTGCGTGTGAGACGGCAGTTAATACTGGCTTAGTTTTAGTTTTCGGAGAAATTACAACATCAGCATATGTTGATATTCAACAAATTGTACGTCAAAAGATTGATGAAATTGGCTATAATAAACAACAATATGGTTTTGATGCTAAAAATGTTGCTGTGTTAGTGTCATTAGACGAGCAGTCACCGGATATTGCACAAGGGGTTGATAATGCGATTGAAACTCGTGATAGTCAAAAAGAAGCTGAAATTGGTGCCGGCGATCAAGGATTAATGTTTGGTTACGCAACGGACGAAACAGAAGAATTAATGCCTTTACCAATTTCGTTAAGTCATCGCTTAGCGTTTCGTTTAGCACAAGTACGTAAATCAGGTGAGTTAGCTTATTTAGGTCCAGACGGAAAAACACAAGTTACCATTGAATATGATGAAAAGCAAGTGGCGAAACGTGTCGATACAGTGGTTATTAGTACACAACATTCAGAAGATGTAACGCTAGAACAAATTTATCAAGATATGATTGAGTATGTCATTAAACCAATTATTCCAGCAGAATTATTAGATGAAGCAACTAAATACTTTATCAATCCAACTGGTAAATTCATTATTGGTGGGCCAGTTGGTGACTCTGGTTTAACAGGACGTAAAATTATCGTAGATACTTATGGCGGGTACGCTCGTCATGGTGGTGGTGCTTTTTCAGGTAAAGATGCAACTAAGGTTGACCGTTCAGCTAGTTATGCAGCTCGTTATATTGCAAAACACATCGTAGCTGCTGGTTTAGCAAAACGTTGTGAAGTACAATTAGCGTATGCAATTGGTGTTGCAGAGCCGGTTTCGATTTCATTAGATACATTTGGAACGAGTACCGTAGATGAATCAGCATTGATTGCTGCCGTACGTGAAGTATTCCAATTAACTCCACGTGGTATTATCAATATGTTGGATTTACGTCGACCGATTTATTCTAAAACTGCAGCTTACGGACATTTTGGTCGTACAGATGTGGCATTGCCATGGGAACGGTTAGATAGGGTCGATGCTTTGAAAGCAGCCATAAACAAATAATCGAAAATAGTTTAGAATAGCTAATAAATACCACTTGAATTTCAGAAAATTTAGTGGCATAATGAACATGGTATGAGAGATGCGGCTTTAGCTTGAATCATCGGGGGAAAATATCGGCGTGCATAAAACACACACTGTGATTTTCTGAAGTGGAGGGCAAGTCAAGCCGAACGAACCAAAATATAAACATAAATTGACTTGAGCAAAGACAGCGATGATAAGTACGAGAATTAGCGAGAGACGGGTTGGTGAAACGTCTTGTATCGACTTATGATAGACCACTTTGTTAGATGCTATCGGGATTTTAAAACGGTAGACGTGCAGTGCGTTAAACTGAGTGAGGATTGAAGTAGGCATAGGACTCTATTTCAATTAAAATTGGGTGGAACCACGAGTAAATCGTCCCATTGTATATCTTATTTGGTATACAATGGGATTTTTTTCGTTGCTGTCCAAAATGATTTAGAGCATAGTTCAAGCATTAGGAGGAAGAAAAAATGTCAAAGATTACGTTAAAATTTCCTGACGGAAATGAGCGTCAGTATCCAGTTGGTGTAACAACACAAGAAGTAGCAGAATCAATTAGTAAATCACTTGCTAAGGTTGCTTTAGCAGGTAAATTAAATGGGGAATTAATCGATTTTACTCGTCCGATTGAATCAGACGGTGCGATTGAAATTATTACCGATAAAAGTGAAGAAGCATTACAAATTATGCGTCATTCAACTGCTCATTTAATGGCTCATGCGATGACACGTCTATTTCCAGATGTACATTTTGGTGTTGGACCAGCAATTGATTCAGGTTTCTACTACGATACGGATAAAGAAGTCCAAATTACAGAAGAAGATTTACCAGCAATCGAAAAAGAAATGAAAAAAATTATTTCACAAAATTATCCGATTGTACGTCGTGAAGTATCACGGCAAGAAGCGTTAGAAATTTTTGCTAAAGACCCATATAAAGTAGAATTGATTAATGATTTACCTGAAGATGAAGTGATTACTGTTTACACACAAGAAGACTTTACAGACTTATGTCGTGGAATTCATGTGCCGTCAACAGGCAAAATCAAAGTATTCAAATTATTATCATTAGCTGGTGCTTATTGGAGGGGTAATTCGAATAATAAAATGATGCAACGTGTGTACGGTACTGCCTTTTTCAATCAAGCAGACTTAGATGAATTTATGCGTCTACGTCAAGAGGCACGTGAGCGTGACCACCGTAAATTAGGTAAAGAACTTGGTTTATTCATGGTGAGCCAAGAAGTTGGTTCTGGTTTGCCATTCTGGTTGCCGAAAGGTGCAACAATTCGTCGTATTATCGAACGTTACATTATGGATAAAGAAATTGCACTCGGTTATGACCATGTGTATACACCGATTATGGCGAAAGTCGATTTATATAAAACATCAGGTCACTGGGCACATTATCAAGAAGATATGTTCCCACCAATGGATATGGGTGACGGCGAAATGTTAGTATTGCGTCCAATGAACTGCCCACATCATATGATGATTTATAAAGATGATATTCATTCTTATCGTGAATTGCCAATTCGTATTGCCGAATTAGGTATGATGCATCGTTATGAAAAATCAGGTGCTTTATCTGGTTTACAACGTGTACGTGAAATGACTTTAAATGATGCACATATTTTCGTTCGTCCAGACCAAATTAAAGATGAGTTTAAACGTGTGGTTAACTTAGTTGAAGATGTGTACAAAGATTTCAACATTACTGATTATCGTTTCCGTTTATCTTATCGTGACCCTGAAAACAAAGAGAAATACTTTGACGATGATGAAATGTGGGAAAAAGCTCAAGGTATGTTGAAAGAAGCAATGGACGATTTAGGTTTAGAGTACTTCGAAGCGACAGGAGAAGCTGCTTTCTATGGGCCAAAATTAGATATTCAATTTAAAACAGCAATTGGTATCGAAGAAACAATGTCAACAATCCAGTTAGACTTCTTATTACCAGAACGTTTTGATTTGACTTATGTGGGTGAAGATGGATTAGACATTCACCGTCCAGTCGTGATTCACCGTGGTGTTGTTTCAACAATGGAACGTTTCGTGGCTTACTTAATTGAAGAGTATAAAGGAGCTTTCCCAACTTGGTTAGCACCAGTTCAAGCAGTTATTTTACCGGTTAACTTAGATGCACATGGCGACCGTGTTCAAGAAATTTATGAAACATTGAAAGCGAAAGGTTTCCGTGTGGAAATGGACTTACGAAATGAAAAATTAGGGTACAAGATTCGTGAAGCTCAGACATCTAAAGTACCATATCAAATCGTTATTGGTGACCAAGAAGTAGCAGACGGTACAGTTAATGTACGCCAATACGGTGCGACAAATTCAGAAACCCTATCATTTGATGCATTTGTTAGCCAATTAACAACAGAAGTAGAAAACAAAAGCCGTAAACTATAGTGAGAGAAAGGACGTTCTGCCACGAATCACTGGAGAAAGTCGCTGACGTGCGAGAATCGCACAGAAACGATTTTTGAAGTGGACGTCAAGAAAACTCTAGCAAATAGATGAACAACAAATAGCCTTGGAATCGTATGTGTGATTTCAAGGCTATTCTTTTGGGAATTTTTTGGAAAATTGCTCTACTAAATCGTAGACAATATCTTGATGCGTCTTTTCTATTGTGTTGTAATGATAAAGTAATCCTTGTGTATGGTCATCAGAAAAGTCGGCATGAGCAACATGAGGGTATTTGCTTGTCGATAGTCCACATAAATAGTCTAAGGATACTCTAAAATATTGTGCAAAACTGATAGCAGTAGAAATCGAAACATCAATGTCATTTTCGATACGACTAATACTTTGTTGCGACATATTTAATTCTCTAGCTAAGTCATCTTGAGATAGCTGGTATTCATTTCTTAATTTACGAATACGTTGACCAAACGACATAAAATCACCCCTTTATCTATTATTAATAATAGCGTACAAAGTTAATCAATCTCACTCTATTTAAAGGTAATTTTTACCAACTTAATAGGTATTATCAAACTTCATTAGTAATAAGTGTATTTTAATGAAAATATGTATAAAATAATCAAATGTGTAAAAATGTTGATATTGAAATATCGACAATATTATGATAAATTGATATTAAATAGAGATAGAGAGGGTGTTGAACAATGTTTCCACGTATCAAAGATTTAAGAGTATTATATTCATATAAGCAGCATTATGTAGCGAATTATTTAGCATTGTCACAATCAGCCTATTCTCGTATTGAAAATGGTAGTTCAGAAATTACAGGAAGTTTATTAATAAAATTATCTAATTTGTATCAAGTATCGGTCGATTATTTATTAGATAGTACTCAAATGAAAAATTCCAGTGAGAATTCTTCAGATATTGTATGAAAATAATGTGTGACGTAAGAGACGCAAGAGACGTAAGAGAATTAGCGAAAAAATGGGAATATTAACGAAAACATCTCGATTTTTACTGAAAATATGATAAGATAATGAGTGATGATTTAATCAGAAAAAGTGGGGTGTGAAAATGTCGGTGAAATATTATCCAGGAGCGACGATTGGTATTATTGGTTCGAGTATTGCGTCTGCTATTTTAGCACAAGAAGCAGGTCGTTTAGGGTATCACGTGGGAAGTTTGGTGCTTGTATCGGATAATCCTGTGCATCAATTTGCATCTTGGCAGACTATTGCTGAAAATTATGATGAGTTTGTTTTAAGCCAATTTGCAGAGCGAGTGGATATTGTCATTGCAGAAACAGGCTTACTTTCTCCTGAAGATTACCATGTCTTGAAAGAGATTGCTAATGTAGTATTGTCTGAAGATTTAATTTCGTTGGTAACGGATAGGTTACTTGAAAAAGTGTATCTTGATTCACTGCACTTATTGGTAGCACCTTTTTCATTAGTGACATCGCTAAGTGATATTAAAGAAGCGATTGAATATATCGGGTTCCCATGTATTTTAAAATCAACGAATCGTCATTTGCCTAATTCAGAAAATTCGGTGGTATTATATAGTGAAGATGACTATGAAGCAGCAGCACAAAAGGTTGAACATAGTTCATGTATACTAGAAGCATGGATTCCAACGATGAAAAAAGCTGTGATGACAGTGGTGCGAAATGACCGTGGAGAAGTATTAATTTATCCTATTTTTGAGCGTATCAATGCAGAGGGACGTTCGCAAGTGCGTTATCCGATAACTTTGCATTCAGCAATAGAGCAAGAAATCGAGCGAATTGGTCAATTAATTGCTGAATCTGTTGGCTTAATAGGTTCGTTAACGATTGAATGTTTAATTACATCAGCAGGTGTGGTATATGTGAATAAAGCGTCCGTCGGTTTGGCTGATGAAGCGATTTTTACTATAGGTTCGATGTCGGTTTCACATTTCGAGGCGATGATTCGCTCACTTGTCGGTTTACCTTTACCAACATTGCGTCCACGTAGTTTTGCAGCCATTTCTTTACAAGTGCAAGATTTGGAGATTGAGAATGTCTTGACGCAATATATGTTACGCACAGATTGGGGATTTGCATTATTTAACCCAGTCGGAAAACAACCAGAGGATTTAGTTGGACAAGTAATTGTTACTGGTGAATCAATTGCTAATTGTGAACGCCAAATTGAATTAACAGAATTAATTAAAAAGTAATAATAAAAAGTGTTGGTGAAATGAATCGCCAACACTTTTTTGAATATAGTTATTGCACTCCATAAAATAAAAATTCCATGGGTTAGTGCTATTTATTTTGTAGTAGAACTAAATTAGGTTTGTTGGATTGATTAATAAAATCATAACGAACCAATTCATCTAAATGTGAGATGATGTTGGATGCTGTGATATTTTCTTTTAAAAGCAATCCTTTTTCACCGAGGCGATGCTCAAACATAACTAATGTTGGAGTGCCTTCTACTGCCATTTCTTTAGCAATTTGTAAATCTTGGAAGACTAAGTCACGTGCATAATCTGACTCTAAATCTTCTTTAAAAGTCATCATATCAAGTCCCACCTCTTCGGCAAGGTCTAAAATAAATTGGTCTGAAAAACGTTCTAAGTAACCGTCAATTTCTTCTTGCATTCGCATTAAAAAGCGACGACCTTTTTTCTTACCTTGCATAGTAGCAGCCTTATAGGCCAATGATGCAAGGTAGACGGATTGATAAATATAATTTCGTGATGTTAAATCAGAACTTGGAATATTTAATTGTTTCATAAAATCAGAAACAATTTGTTGATTATGGAAACAAATGACATGAATATCAACATTTGTCGATATTTTCGTCAGTGTTTTTTGCAATTCGCACTCACAAACATAGCATTTCTGACCTAGAGGATTTACAAATAAATAGAATTCAAACACTTTGGGAACACCATTTGTCATATATTCAACTTGATAATTGGATTCCAAAATGATTTTCCCCCTCTTTTTCATTGATAGGTTTATACTATCAAATATAATAAGGGAATGCGAATGATATGCTCTTAAATATGAATTTTTTGTGAATTATTTTTGAGACAAGTAACGCAAAGCTCGAGCAATTTTTTTATCTGCAACACGAAACGGAATGGCTAAATCCTCTAATAATGTGTTAAATTCTGCCATGGCAGTGGTTAAGTCATCAGTTTCTAATTCGATTTCAAAATCCATGCTATCGCCATAGAAAGTTTGGTCAATGGCGTATTCACCATAAGGGACTTTGACAATCCAACGATTTGTTTTGATTGTGAGAAACGAGTATAATTCCGTATCAGTCGGCATTAATTGTTCTAATTGGTCACGAATAACGGCATCTTCTACTTGATAAACAGCGATAGATGCAGGTGCAGGTAGCTGTAAATAATTTTGTGCGTAGGTTAATTCCAATGAACGATGTGCATCGTGCTTTTGCTTAAATGTCCATTCGCTTGCCATGCTAAAATTACGCAGTCGTAGAGCTGCATGATGTTGTTTAAGCAATTGATTTTCAGTGTCATAGTAGGTATTTTGTTGCGACTGATAATCGGTTGCTGTTAATTGGAAATAATTTAATATTTGATAAAATTCCTCTTGCGTTAGTAATGATTTAATTTCCTGTTCAATCGAATAACTCATCTCAATCCTCCTGTTTAATCTAGTTAGCTTGGTTCACTTTAAGAGTGGTTCAAGTTAAAATGTCTGTGCTAACACGATGCTATATTTTGTAGTAATTTTAGTGTCAATTATACAAATTTTTCTGATAATAAACAATGACATTTCGTATAGATGTGGTAAAATAGACAGGGTGAGCGATACAACTCATCGAAAATAGACCAGGGATAAATGAGGTGTAGCGTCATGATTGAAGATAATTTTATTGAAGACTGGAGTCAATTTTTAGCGCCGTACGAACAAGCAGTAGAAGAGTTGAAATTGAAATTAAAAAATATTCGTAAAGAATATCGTTCAAGTCAACGCCATACGCCGATTGAGTTTGTCACTGGGCGAGTGAAAACCAAAGAGAGTATTTTAGAAAAAATGGCGATTCGCAATATTAAGCCAGAAGATTTTTTAATTGGAGTGCAGGATATTGCTGGTATTCGTATTATGTGCCAGTTTGTTGAAGATATTTATGAGGTGGCACATTTATTACAAGAACGCCAAGACTTTAAGGTATTGTTAGTGCGTGATTATATAAAAAATCATAAGGCAAGTGGTTACCGGTCGTATCACATGGTTGTTGAATATCCTGTTCAACGTGCCAGTGAAATTATTTCGGTTATTGTTGAAATTCAAATTCGTACATTAGCGATGAATTTTTGGGCAACGATTGAACATTCCTTAAATTATAAATATCGTGGAGAATATCCAGAAGAAATTTTATTACGTCTTGAGCGTGCGAGTGAAGCTGCGTTTATGTTAGACGAAGAAATGTCGGAAATTCGAGATGAAATTAGAGAGGCAATTCGTATTTTTGATAGAAAATAGAAAGCGAGTAGATATTATGCAATCCCGAGTATATGTGTATACGAATAACCAAACAGTATCGTTGCATTTGAAAGAAATGTTAATACACAAGATGAAAAAACGGGGCTTAATGATTGTAGAAGAGGGGCAACCATTCGATTATCTGATGACGATTGGTGGGGACGGTACTTTGTTATCTGCCTTTCATCAGTATCAATCATTATTGTCAACGATTCAATTTATCGGAATTCATACAGGTCACTTAGGCTTTTATGCAGATTGGCAATCGTATGAATTAGATGAATTGGTCGATAGCTTAATTTCTAGTAATCAAAAAGAGTCTGTTAGTTATCCCTTACTCGATATTGAAGTAACACAACAAGACGGAACGCTTACTCGGTACTTGGCATTGAATGAATGTTCACTGCGTTCCAATACAGGAACTATGGTGAGTGACATCTATGTGAAAAATCGTTTTTTTGAAACATTGCGAAGTGACGGCTTATGTGTAGCGACACCAACAGGTTCTACTGGATTGAGTAAATCATTAGGTGGCGCTGTGATGCATCCACGATTAGATGCGATTCAATTGACTGAAATGGCATCATTAAATAATCGAGTTTACCGTTCACTCGGTTCGCCGATGATTATTCCTAAAGATGAATGGTTTCGTATTGAACCGTCCATTCATGGTAAAGATAGCGTGTTTACATTAATGTTCGACAATGTGACATTGGAAAATCTTCCAGTACGCTCGATTCGTTTACAAATAGCGAATGAACGCATTCGATTTGCGAATATTCGCCATACGCATTTTTGGGATAGAGTAGAAGCGTCCTTTATCGGACGTAATTATCCAACGGAAACAAAATTAAATAATCATTTAAAATAGAGTGTGAGCGAGGGTGTTCTGACTTGGAACACTGGAAGAAGACGCTGACGTGCGTAAAACGTACAGATGTGACATCTGAAGTGGACGCCAAGTCAACCCAAGCGAACCAGAATAAACATAGTGTAAGCGAGGGTGTTCTGACTTGGATCACTGGAGAAAGTCACTGACGTGCGTAAAACGCACAGAAGAGACTTTTGAAGTGGACGCCAAGTCAACCCAAGCGAACCAGAATAGGAGAGTAGAAAATATGAAAAAATATAAATTAACTTTAATCGCTGCAGCGGCAGCATTTTTAGTGGCAGGATGTGATTTAGTTTCGCAATTAGGTGGTTCTTCTGTTGACATTAATCAAACTGTTACGGCAGAAAATCGCTTGGATAAAGAAGTGGTGATTCCAGAAGATACACAATTCAAGACAATGGCTCAAGCAGAAAAAGATAAATTATATGCTGAATTGGATAAAATTGAAAAACATTCAGAGGGGACAAAATCACCAATTAGTTATGCGAATGTGGAAGAAATTACATCAGATGCCGCTTATACAGATTTTATTTTAGGTACACAAAACGAGGTAGGCATTATTTATTTAGGCTTTGATGAGTGCCCATATTGTAAAGCATTTACGCCAAAATTAAGTCATTTAGCTAAAGAGTATGGTGTGAAAGTGCATTATTACAATACAAGAAAACGTAGTGATGATGCGAGTTACCAATCAATTATTGGCACGTATAATGTTGAAACAGTGCCACACGCATTTATTGTAAAAAATGGAGAGGTTGTCGATAAGATTAATCATGAACATACAATGAATGCTATTGAAGCCTTTGTTAAAAAAGTTGCTGAGTTAAACCAATAAGATGAAGTTTGAGTATAGTTGCCAACTGGAAGAACCAACGCAAATTAAGTATTTTTTTCATCACCTTGATTTGCCACGAGGATTTACAACGGCAGTGAAATTCGGTGGTGCGATTCTTTTGAATGGCAATCCTGTAACGGTGCGAGCGACAATTCAAAAAGGTGATACTTTAACATTAGTAGCACCTGATGAAAAGGGGCATGATACTGTGTTGCCGTCTTTTGAACCGATTGAGATAGTTTATGAAGACCGAGATGTATTAGTGGTTAATAAACCGGCAGATGTGGTGTCTATTCCGTCAATTAAAGACCCAGACAGTGCTATGGCAAATCGTATTAAAGGGTACTATGTTCAGCAACAATATGCAGACCAAGTGATTCATATTGTGACACGATTAGACCGTGATACGACTGGATTAATGTTAATCGCTAAACATCGACTTGCTCATGCCTATTTTGACCGCCAAATAAAGAATCGTGAAATCAAAAAAATCTATTATGCTATTTCAAGTCAAGCACAATGGGAGCCGCATGGATTAATTGATGCCCCGATTGCACGTAGTGAAGCCTCATTGATTACTAGACAAGTGCATGAAAGTGGTAAACAAGCACTGACAGAGTATTGGTTACATCAATCATTGTGCGATAGTGCCTTGTTAAAGTTACAATTGCATACCGGTCGCACGCACCAAATTCGTGTGCATCTTACTTATCAAGGTGGCCCTTTAGTTGGAGATGATTTATACGGTGGACCTTTAACACCGATATTAAGTCGCCAAGCATTACATTGTGGTGAATTACAGTTTTTACACCCTTTTACAAGGCAATGGATTGAATTAAACAGTCCATTACCACAGGATATGCAACAATGGGTAGATGAACATGGTTTAACTAACTAAAAATTTAAATAAAGTATAAAATGAGGTGAAACTGAAAGGGAACACCTCATGAGTGAGATTGGAGTGATTGCATGGAAGTATTTGAAAGAACATTTGAAGAGCATGTTGAAGTGATTCAGCAATTATTGAACAATAATCGCATGACACGCTTTCGTTCGGAATTTTTAGCATTGCATCAATATGACCAAGCGAAAATTTTTGAGGCGATAGCAGCAGATGAAAGACAAAAAGTCTATCAATATTTGTCACCGTCTGAATTGGCAAGTCTTTTTGACGCATTTGAAGCAGAAGATGTGCCAGTCAATGATTATTTTGAAGAGATGAATCCTAATTATGCTGCTAGTGTCTTAGGTGAAATGTATGCCGATAATGCCGTTGATATTTTAAATAATTTAACGGACAAAGAAAATGTTAAAGTGTACATGCAATTGATGAAACCGGAAAGTGCTCGTGAAATCAGTCAATTGATTAATTACTTACCAGACACAGCCGGTTCGATTATGACAACCGAATTTGTTTGGGTTGATGAAAACTTTACGGTTCGTGAAGCGTATGAGCATTTAAAAGAAGCTGCGATACAAGCCGAAACGATTTATTATATTTATGCAGTTGATGCGAATCGTCGCTTATCGGGTGTTATTTCGTTAAGGGATTTAATTATTAATGAAGATGCTCGTTTAATTAAAGATGTGATGAATCCACGTGTGATTACGGTTCAAGTGAGTGACGGACAAGAAGAAGTAGCTCGTATGGTGCAAGACTATGACTTGCTAGCTTTACCAGTTGTTGGTTTTGACCGAGAGTTATTGGGGATTATTACGGTCGATGATGTTTTAGACGTTATCCAAGAAGAAGCTGATAGTGACTACTCAGGTTTGGCTGCCGTTAATGTTAATGAAGAACATATGTCACCTTGGTCAGCAGCGAAAAGTCGTTTACCTTGGCTGATTACTTTGTTATTTTTAGGAATGGGAACGGCGACATTGATTAGTCAATATGAAGAATTAATTGCGTCTGCCAGCGTCTTGTCAGCCTTTGTGACGTTGATTACTGGTACTGCGGGTAATGCAGGTACGCAATCCCTTGCCGTAGCCGTCCGTAAGATTACGAATAAATCGGAAGACGATAATTTCTTCCAATCATTGATGTTTGAAATCTTAACTGGTTTGATTAAAGGGGTAATTGTTGGAGCAACGATTGCGATTGTGGCAGGGATTTGGCAAAAGAATCTAGTATTAGGTGCTATTATCGGTATTTCAATGGCGACTGCCATTTTTGTAGCCAACTTAGCCGGTTCGTTAATTCCAAAATTAATGGCACGCTTAGGCTTTGACCCAGCCGTTGCCAGTGGTCCTTTTATTTCAACTCTAAGTGACTTAACTTCAGTATTGATTTACTTCTCAATTGCCTCAGCCTTTATGCAATATTTGTTTTAAAAACATAGTTTGAGAAAGGAGTTTTTGGGATGAAGTTTCGTTGTGCGAGAAGCACACAATGAGATTTTATGAAGTGAATGTCGAGGTAGTCTTAGCGAGTCCCAAACTACATCAATAAATAATCAGCTTAGGAACATATGGACAAACATATCTTTCTAAGCTGATTTTCATTTTGGGGTAACAATAATTTATAAAATTAGTTTAGTCATTGCTAATCATTTCATTTAACCACTCAACCGCATCTTCCAATGGGGTTTCGGTTTCAACATCTGGTTTAAGAGGCTGCTTATCTTTATAAATTACTCCATTAATTTTAAAGTAACCAGTAGCTAGGGATAAAAAATAATTGTTTGGCAGCTTATAAGTTTCTAAGGGAGAGGTATAGCCACCAGTCATTTTTCCAAATGATTTGCTTTTATTACCATAAGATTCCTTAATCAAAATAGACATTATCTCACCTGCACTGACTGTACCTCCATTTGTCAGAACTGCGACAGGTACGTTTATTTTTTCAATTCGATTTATAGGGTAGTTTCTTTCTTTTTCTCGTGATGAAAGGAGCGTAGCATTTTTTAATTCAAAATAACCATTTTCCTTTTCGTCACTATTTACAAGGGCTAATAATTTACTTTCATCAAATAAAAAATTAGTAGCTTGAATCATAGTATGTAAGAAACCGCCATTATTATTTCTTAAATCAATAATAATCCCTTTAATGCTATTAGTATTACTTACCATATAATCTAGAACGGTATTGATATACTGATTATATTCTTTCGATTGATAGATTTTTTTGCCACTAAGCTCATCTGTGGAAAAAGACAATGTGCTTGGAATGGTGATATGAATGATACCATTATCTAACTGTTCAACGGTAGGATATTCGTAAAAGGCAGTATCAGTATAACTATTGTTTTGGGAGCTAGGAGTTACTCTCCGTAATTGAGAATGTGCTCCACCTGCTATGCGAACAGCGTCGTACAGGTCTAAATACAATGAAGAGTAAGACGTATAATTTGTATCGCTGTTTTTATGGTTCGAGTAAAACTCTTTCCACTCAGGTGTATTTTTATAAATTGCCTCTGTATTTAACACTTCTATAAACTCAGCAAAAAATTCATTTGGTGATACATCATTTTGTTCTTCGGCTAATACATTAACTGTGATAATAGTGAAAAATAAACTTAGAACGATGAATAATTGCTGAAAATGTTTTTTGTGTGTAAAAAAGTTGTGGTTCATTTAATCTCCCTCCTACTTATATTATAACCAAATTTTAATCAAACTGCTATTTTTTAATGTGGTGAAATAAATAGTGTCGGCAATTACTCACCAACACTAAAAATATGTTTATTCTTATTTTATCATTTCATTTAACCACTCAACCGCATCTTCCAATGGAGTTTCGGTTTCAACATCGGGTTCAATTGGTTCTTCTTTGTAGATTTTTCCTGTAATACTTTTAGGATAACCAACGGTTAAATTGACATAATAATTATCTTCAATTGGAAGATGATACATTCTGTTAGCTGACGTATATTTAGCTGTGTTTTTTCCAAATATTTTACTACTATTAGTATTGGCATCTTTAATCATAAGGCACAAAAATTCTCCAGCACTCCCTGTATTCTTACTTGTTAGTATCGCAACTGGAACATCTATTTTTTCAATTCTTTTGTCGTAAAATTCAACTTCGTTTTCGATTGTGTCAACGAGTGAATCTTTTTGTAATTCTATGTAGCCGATGTTTTCTTCATTCGCATTGACAATCTCAATTAGCTTACCTTCATTAAATAAGAAATTAGTAGCACGAATCATAGGAAAGGGGAAACCACCTGTATTATTCCGTAAATCAATGATAAATCCTTTAATTTTATCCTTGTTATTTCTTATATAATCTAATACGGTATTAATATAACGTTGATATTCTTCTAATTGAGTAATGTCTTTTCTGTTAAGAACAGCAGATAGATAGTTTTTTGTATTGGGTATAGTGATATGAATAATTCCATTATCTAATTCCTCAATGGTAGGATACTCATAAAAGTCAGCCTTTCTATTTTCAAATCCAGCATCTGCTCTTAATAACTGCGAATGTTTTCCACCAGCAATTTTAACAGCATCATAAAGGTCGAAATACAGTGAAGAAAAGGAAGTGTAGTTTTTATTAATTTTTTGGTAGTTCGTGTAAAACTCTTTCCACTCCTGCGAATCTTTATGGATTGCCTCTGTATTTAACAGTTCCATGAAGTCAGCGTAAAATTCATTCAGTGATTGTTCGTTTTGTTCTTCAGCAAATGCGTCTATCTTGATAAAGGGGAATAGTAGGAAAAATAGTATGAACAGTTTTACTAATTTTTTCATGACAAGCCTCCTCGCATTCTTTTAAATAAATTAACCTTATTTTATTCCTAAACCAGACCTAAATCAATATAACGTTAGAAAATAAAAATAGTGTTGGCAATTTTTTTACCAACACTAAAATAATATTAAACAATGGTTGCACCAAGTGAATCTTTAAAGTGGGACAGTGCCCATTGATGACCACTAGCATTGAAACTGGCTACACCTTTTTCGTGAATGACTAGTTTGAAATGTTGATTGTATGCATCAATGGCAGTGTGTAGAACACAAATATCCGTACACACTCCTACTAAGTGTAATTCTTCAATGCCACGTTCACGCAGACGTAGTGTTAAATCAGTTCCAGAAAATGCAGAATAGCGTGTTTTATCGAAATAAAAGACATGATTATAGGATTTAATCGATTGATAATAGGATTCTAATTCACCATAGAGTAGACGTCCTTTTGTTCCTTGAATATTATGTGGTGGGAATAGTTTAGTTTCTGGGTGATAGGGGTCATTTTGTTGATGTAAATCAATGGTGAAAGCGACCATATCACCATTTTCCACGAATTGTTTGGTTATATCAAGAATATATTGATGAATGTCCTGCCCTGGTTTACCACAAGTTAAGGCACCGTCATCTGCAACGAAATCATTTGTATAATCAATGTGAATCAATGCTTTTTTCATAAGATAACCTCCCGAAAGTGTAAAATTTATACTTAAAACTAATTGTACTATAACGATTTTAACTCTAGTATGCAATAAATACGTTTGAAAGAAAGGGTATTTTTTTGTATGATAGAACTATCAAAATAGAAAAGAGAGCCGTTAAAATGCGATTATTACTAAATCGATTAACCATTCCACAGAGATTAACTGCCAGCTTTGTTATTGTTATTTTTTGTGGCAGTATTTTATTATCATTACCTATATTTCACACTGGAAATGTTGGAACGACCTATTTAGACCATTTATTTACGACTGTTTCAATGGTTTGTGTTACAGGGTTAACGGTGATTACTGTGGCAGATACTTATAATTTATTCGGTCAGATGCTATGTATAGTATTGATGCAAATAGGAGGTTTGGGTCTACTTACTTTGCTAGCAGCGAGTACGTTTTATTTAAAGCAAAAATTATCATTAAAAGACCAATACACCTTGCAATCCAGCTTTAGTCATGAGTCCAATCAAGATTTAAAGGCTTTATTGCGTTCAATCTATCGATTCACAGCTATTGTTGAATTAGGGGCAGCATTATTACTGATGATTGATTTTATTCCTAAATATGGAATCTTTCATGGAGCATTTAATGCGATTTTTATTGCTGTATCAGCATTTTGTAATGCCGGTTTTGATAATGTGGGTAGTATTAGTATGCAAGGAGAAGTACTAAATCCTTTAGTAAATGGAGTGCTAGCACTCTTAATTATTTCAGGAAGTATGGGATTTATCGTTTGGTTTGAATTAATCGAATTGGTAAAAGAATATTGGCATTCAAAACCACGTGTTTGGCGATTAGTTTCACGCAAAATGACCAGTCATACTAAACTCGTTTTGTATTCAACACTAATTTTATTGGCAATGGGAACTGTCACAACATGGCTGACGGAACTACATAATCCTGCTACGATTCAACCGTATGCTTGGTGGCAGCAAGGAATGGTAAGTTTTTTTCAAAGCGTTACAATGCGAACAGCTGGTTTTTCGACGCTTGACTATTCATTGACTAAACCGAGTACTAATTTTCTTTATATGATACAAATGATTATTGGTGGTGCTCCTGGTGGAACTGCTGGGGGAATGAAAATTACGACTGCTGCCGTATTATTATTAATTTTTCGCTCTGAACTGCGAGGATTAAATGGCATACAGTTTCAGCGTCGTACAATTCATTCAGTAATTATTCGTCAAACGGTATCCATTGTCATTTTCTTTTTTAGTGTGTTAATTACTGGATATGTATTATTGCTCATAACGCAACCGGATTTGGAGCCGTTCGCTTTATTATTTGAGGCCTTTAGTGCCTTAGCAACGGTTGGCGTGACAATGAATGTAACGACGCAATTGTCCGTTACAGGTAAAATGATTATTATGCTCTTAATGTTTATTGGAAGAGTTGGACCGACTACGGTGTTATTGAGTTTAGCAATTAAAGCGAAAAAAGAAGTGCGTTATGCGAATACAAATGTTTATTTAGGATAAGATGAGGAGAAAACCCATGTTAACAGGAAAAAAAATTGGATTGTTTATTACTGGTGGTATTGCTGCCTATAAAATGGCAGAATTATCTCGTCAATTCATCAAAAAAGGGGCAGAAGTTCGTGTGGTGATGTCGCAAGCCGCATGCGAATTTATCACTCCATTGACTATGCAAACATTGACCAAGCAGCCAGTGTTAGTCGATGTGTTTGATGAAAAAGACCCCGCCACAGTGCAGCATATTCATATGGCAGACTGGTGTGACTATGTGGTAGTAGCCCCAGCGACTGCTAATAGTATAGCGAAAATGGCACAAGGCATTGGGGACGATATTGTTTCAACCACCTTACTCGCTGTTCATTGTCCACGATTGATTGTGCCAGCGATGAATTCCAATATGTACTTAAATCCAGCGACGCAACGAAATTTGGCACAGTTAAAGGAAGACGGTTATGATGTGATGACACCGGATACTGGTTTTTTAGCTGAGGGTTACAGTGGTATTGGACGTTTGCCTGAATTGACGGCGATTGTCGAGCAACTCGAATGGTTGATTGCGAAAACGACTTTGCCACAAGTATTGAACGGTAAAAAAGTAGTTATATCAGCTGGGGGTACACGTGAACGCATTGACCCAGTGCGTTATATTTCCAATGATTCGACAGGGAAAATGGGTTACGCAATGGCTCGTGCTGCACGTGATTTGGGTGCGAATGTGACGTTAGTGTCGACAGTACCACAATTGACAACACCACAAGGGGTGACAGTTCACTATGTTGCTAGTGCACAGGAAATGATGAATGAAATGGTAACTCAGTTGGAGCAACAAGATATTTTCGTGATGACAGCAGCCGTCAGTGATTATCGTGTCGCAGAGATTGCTGAACAAAAAATTAAAAAACAGGCTGGACAGCAAGGCTTGCAATTGAATTTAATTGAGAATCCCGATATATTAGCCCATTTAGGACATCACAAAAAGTCAGGACAATTAGTTATTGGCTTTGCTGCTGAAACGCAAGACGTTGAAAATTATGCAATGAAAAAATTGGCGAAGAAACAAGCTGATTGGATTATTGCCAATGATGTATCAAGAAAAGATATTGGATTTAATAGTGATGCAAATCAAGTGACCTTGATTAGTCGACATCAAGAGCCAATCACGTCGCCTTTTGCAGACAAATTATCCTTGTCACACTATATTTGGCAAATGATTATGGCGAGTGAAACAGAAAATAAATAAATTTGGGGACAATGAATGAATATACGACCAACTAGAGTTGAAGAAATTGAGCAGTTACGAGCATTATTTGAACAAGGACGGCTTTACCAAGTGGCGACTGGTAATGAAAATCAGTGGGTAAAAGGTTATCCTAGTGCAGATTTATTACGAGAAGATATGGCTCAAAAGGGTAGTTATGTGGTGGCAGTTGACCGAGAAATTGTGGGAAGTTTCTTTCTGCTGAGAACACCTGACCCAACTTATGCGATGATTGAACAGGGACAATGGTTAAATGATGCGTCTTATGTTACGATACATCGCTTAGTAACTGTGCCGAATAAAGGAATCGGTAAAGCTATTTTACAATGGGTTATGGCTCAGTATGATAATGTAAGAATTGATACGCATGAACAAAATAGTCCAATGCGTCATGTGGTAGAATCACTTGGCTTTCAACATTGTGGCATTATCTATTTAGCAAATGGCGACCCACGAGTGGCGTATCATTGGACAAAACTACAAGAAAACCTTGGAGAAATGGAGTGACAAAATGGCATTAGAAGTTAAAGCAATGGCGAGTGGTTATCGCAATGTTCCGGTACTACAAGATATTAACTTTTCAATTGAATTAGGTGAAATTGTAGGGCTGATTGGATTAAATGGGGCTGGGAAATCAACACTATTAAAAACAATTTTAGGATTATTAAAACCATTAAAAGGGGAAATTGCCATTAATGGTACAACTATTTTTGAAAATCAACAACAATATGCACAACAATTGGCATATATTCCTGAAACACCTGTATTGTATGATGAACTAACATTAAAAGAACATCTTGAGATGACAGCTTTAGGCTATGATTTGCCGATTGAAGTGGTGATGCAGCGTGCTGAACCTTTATTGAAATTATTTCGTTTAGATAAACATTTAAACTGGTTTCCGATTCATTTCTCAAAAGGTATGAAACAAAAGGTGATGATTATTTGTGCCTTTGTGACCGATGCGAAAGTTTTAATTATTGATGAACCATTTTTAGGATTAGACCCACTGGCAATCAATCACTTTAAAATGTTAATGCAAGAGCGAGCAGCAGCCGGAACAGCGATTATTTTCACTACACATGTTTTATCGATTGCTGAACAATTATGTCATCGTTATTTGATGTTGCAAAATGGACAGCTAGTAGCCAGTGGGCAATTAGAGGCACTGCAAACGCAACTTAATCTTCCGAATGCAACGCTCGATGAATTGTATCTTGCAATGACGGAGGCACTAGTATGACGAGTTTATTAGACTTATGGTCAAAGCGATTTCGACAGTTCAGTAAAGAAATAGGTAAATATAGCCGTTTAATCTTCAATGACCATTTTTCCTTTATCTTATTAGTGATGATTGGGTTTCTATTATTTTTCTATCGTGAACAATTAATGGTATTAAACCAAATGAATTATGATGTCATCAAGTGGCCGATTTTAGTTGTATCAATGGGATTATTAGGGCAATTGAGTTTGTTTGGGCGACCATTGTGGTTGATGAACGAAGCAGATAAGAGCTATGTCTTTGTACAAGGGGAGCGTTGGCGTCAATACTGGCGAAAAGGGTCATTAGTTGGGTTGATACTACCGATAATTGTTAATGTTGCATCCGTTGTAGTATTATATCCATTTATTAAAGTAGCGACACATTGGTCCACAGCAGAACTGAGCATCTTGGTAATCTTACAACTTTTGTTAGTCATTTGGAATCATGGGTTATATTATGTGACGATTTTTAAGCCGACTGATAAGTTGCGTATGTGGAGTAGTCTTATTTATAGTATTTGGCTAGTGCTGTTTAGTGCTTTTTTGCCACAGTATGCACTTATCGTGACACTGGTTATCTTCATAATCATTGGTGTGGCGAGTATTTATTGGTTTTGCCGTCAAGTATTTGATTGGCAATCGTTTGAATATGCAGTGGAAACAGACCAAAAACGACAAGCAACTTTTTATAAGTGGATTGCATTTTTTGCTGATGTTCCAAATCAACGACCGGTTATTCGCACACGACACTATTTTAATGGATTAATTCAGCGATTAAGTCATGGTACAAAAAATCGTGACTACTATTTATTAGTGCGTGTATTGTTCCGTAACCATGCTTTTAGTGGAATTTGGGTGCGTGTATTAGTATTTTTTAGTATTTTAATGTTCCTAACTCAAAATCACTATTTAATCATGGGGTTGGGAATTGTGAGTTTTATGCTGACCATTGTGCAATTATTGCCGATGATTGAATTGTATGAAGCTAATCCATTTCAACTGATTTATCCGCAAGTCCAACAATCGCAATTGACGGCACTGTTAAAAGTCATGCGTATTGTTATCTGCTTGCAATTGCTGCTCTTTAGTATCATTGCTGGTGTGAAATTTGGTGCTAGTGCGAGTTTGGTGATGATATTGGTAAGCTGGATACTTGCAGCAATCGTATTAGTAGAGGGGTATGTGCGTTTTTGGTATCAAAAACAACAGAAAAAATAGAAAAAGGGTTGTTGGTATTTGCCAGCAGCCCTAAAATTGTATCGATTAAAATTTCTTTTTCGGATGTTTGTCGATGACTTCGGAATGATTGTTGAGCAGTGTTTCACCTGCTGGGGTTAACGCATATTTGCGAATGGTGAAGTATGTGGATAGTTCTTCTTCGGTGAAATGTGTTCTAATCAGTTCTTCTAATTCATGTTTTTTCAGCTTTGTTAATCCTGAAATATTTTTATCTTTTAAGTAGGCTTTGAGTTGACCAGCAGTTTGAAAATCCAATGAGTCAAAGGCACTTAGTTCAATGACATAACCATTCTGTATTAAAACGTCCATTTCTTTTTTCGCATCGATTCCGTAACTGTACTCGAAATATTTTGAAATTGTCGTTTCATTAGTATATGTACCGAATTGGACTCGCCAAAGAATGATGATATGACCTGGTAGATATCCCTCCTCGAGACGCATCATATTGCGTTTAGGTACGAGTTTGTTACTCGATGTTTTTACTTCATTTAACCAGCTTTCTAAATCACGATTCGGATTAATATAGGGCATTTCTTGATGTTGAGCATACAACGCTTTTATTTGTTCATTTATATTCATTTTAACACCTCAATTCCATTATACTGCAACTTTAGTACGATGACACTTGTTCAGACTTATTTTAAAATAAAAATGTGATATAGGTTGCAAAAGATGAAATGCCGACTGAACCTTGTTATAATAAGGATACAGTAAGATTGCAAAGAAAAGGAAGTGGACGCAATGTATGGTTATGGATTTGATAGTACATATTTTTTAGTGATTATTGGTGCATTATTAGTGATGTATGCACAAGCAAAAGTAAAATCAACATTTAGTAAGTTTAGTGAGTGGGAGACGACGAATCGTGTGACAGGACGCCAAGCAGCTCAAACTTTATTACAAGCAAGTAATATCCATAATGTTCAAATTGAACATATTCAAGGACATCTATCTGACCATTATGATTCACAAAATAAAGTGCTGCGTCTTTCAGATGCGACAGACAGAGAAACATCAATTGCAGCTGTTGCTGTTGCAGCACATGAATGTGGACATGCCTTGCAAGATGCTGAAAATTACGGCTTTTTACGGTTACGCAATGCCTTTGTTCCGATTGCGCAGCTCGGTTCAAATTTAGCGATGCCACTGTTAATGATAGGATTTGTATTAAATGTTTTTTCACTTGTTTGGGTAGGAATTTTGGCTTTTAGTGCAGCCTTAGTATTTCAGTTGATTACATTACCAGTTGAATTTGATGCGAGCAAACGTGCACTTGTCATTATGGAACAATATCATTTAGTAGAACCAGATGAAATTCCAGCAGCAAAAAAAGTATTGAATGCAGCTGCTTTAACTTATGTAGCTAGTACATTGAACAGTGCCTTAACACTTTTACGTTTTGTATTAATGGCACAACGACGCCGAGACTAAAATATAGTGTGAGTGAGGTCGTAGAAATGCTTTTGCATTTCAAGAGCTATGCGAAGTGGACGTCATTTCAGCTCAGTGGAGCCGGAATAAAATAGTGCGACAATGAGCGTTCTGAAATGAACCACTGGAAGAAGTCATCGGCGTGCGATTATCGCACAGAGAAGACTTCTGAAGTGGACGTCATTTCAGCTCGGTGGAGCCGGAATACCATAGTACAAGTAACCCAAAAAGGAGCAATGATGAATGAAGTTATGGCAACAAATTGCTAAACGGAAAGTTGACCGAACATTAGCGACTGATTTGTTAGATAAAGCAAAGAAAGAAGTAGAGAAAATGCCACCGATTAATATTTTAGTTGCTGGTAAAACAGGGAGTGGTAAAAGTACTTTAATCAATGCCTTATTCCGTGATAATATCGCCAAGACAGGTGTCGGAATGCCGGTTACGCAACATGTTGAGCGTCTAACAAAAGATGGTGTTCCGTTAACCCTTTATGATACAAAGGGATTGGAATTAACGGCAAGTAGTCAAAGCGAAGTGCTGACGAGTTTAGCGCATCTAATTAAAAATCAACGTGCATTAGGCGAAGAAAAAGCGATTCATATTGCTTATTATTGTATTAATGCAACAATGGCTCGTATTGAACCACTAGAACTTGAGATTATTCAAGCATTAGCCAAGGAAGTACCAGTTATTTTGGTATTGACTCAGTCTATCGGTGAGGATTCGAAACATTTTTATCAATATATTAAGGAAATGGCATTGCCAGTCCAAGCAGTCGTGCCAATTTTAGCGAAAGAATATGTGATTGCGAAACAAACTAAAATCGCTAGTTATGGTCTGCAAACATTGATTGACTGGACATTAAAAGTAGTTCCGTCTAAGGCACACCAGGCTTTTATCAATGCCCAACAAATCGATATGGAACGAAAGGTCACTAGTGCGAGAAGTTGGGCGAAAAAATATGTTACTACTTCATTCGGTGTTGGATTTATGCCAATTCCAGTATCCGATGCGACAGTTTTAGTACCAATGCAAATTACTATGTTAGGTCATATTACGGCTATCTTTGGTTTATCGCTAGACAAAGCTCAAATTGTGAGCTTATTAGCGGGTATTGGTGGTACAGGTGGTGTGACCATGTTAGGTAAGTATATGGTAGGTAATATTTTAAAATTATTTCCTGGTGCAGGAACAGTTGCAGGTGGTGTTATTAGTGGTGCAACGGCAAGTAGTTTGACGATTGCTCTAGCATATAGTTATATAGAAGTATTGCGTCGCATTTCTGAGGCTGAGCAAATGGGACATGACTTGAAATTAAGTGAATTACAACGGTTAATGAATCAATCATTAGAAGAACAATTGAAAGTAGCTTCTCAATTTATTCCGACAGCCATGAAAGACCAATTACCAGAATGGCTACATGGATTTCTCGATTAAGAATCAAATATAGAAAGAAGAAATGAATATGAAAATTGCTAATATCATCTATTTTATCGCCGGTTTAGTATTTGTAGGTATGGCTATCTATAATTATGTGAATGCAGATACATCATCAGCTAGTTTCGACGCTGTTTTTGGGATTATCTTTTTGACATTAGGAGTTAAAGGAGTACCGAAATTCAATTGGAATCAGAAAGATGATAAGAAGTAAATAATCTCAACACTACCGTATCAATCGCTTTTCTAAGATTGGTACGGTAGTATTGCGTTCGACTATTAATAATAATCAAAAACACAAAATAATTTTTCAATAAATCATGTGACTTTTAGCTAATTTTACGATAAAATAATGCTATGTGTATCAAGAAGAAAGCATGTGCGTGATAAGTAAAGTACGCACTGATAGGCTAAACTTGGCTGAAATAGCTGAATCATGAAATAATCAATAGGAGTGACGGACACGTGAGCGAACACGAAATTCAAGAAACATTAAATGACCAATTAATTGCCAGACGTGAGAAAATGGCTGAAATGGAACAAACAGAAGGTGTACATCCTTTTGCTGCTGGTTTTAGCAGAACGCATACATCAAAACAAATTATTGATACTTATGACCATTTAGAGAAAGCAGCGATTGATGAAGGTGAAAAAATCATCGTATCAGTAGCAGGACGTCTAGTGTCAAAACGTGGAAAAGGTAAAGCAGGATTTGCGCATATCTTAGATATGGACGGCAAAATCCAATTATATGTACGTCAAGACAGTGTTGGAGAAGTAGCTTATCCATGGTTTAAAGTGGCTGACTTAGGTGATATTGTTGGAGTAACAGGTTACCTATTCAAAACGAATACAGGTGAATTATCTGTATGGGCAACTGAATTTATTCCATTGACGAAAGCATTACGTCCATTACCAGATAAATATCATGGTTTAACAAATGTTGAACAACGTTATCGTCAACGTTACTTAGACTTAATTAGTAATGAAGAAAGCCGTGCACGTTTTATTAATCGTTCTAAAATCTTACGTGAAATTCGTCATTACTTAGATGAATTAGGTTACTTAGAAGTGGAAACACCAACTTTACATAACTTAGCGGGTGGTGCGAGTGCGCGTCCATTTATTACACACCACAATGCGTTAGATATGGAATTATACTTACGTATCGCTTTGGAATTACACTTAAAACGTTTAGTTGTCGGTGGTATGGAAAAAGTTTACGAAATCGGTCGTGTGTTCCGTAACGAAGGAATTGATACAACGCATAATCCAGAGTTCACGATGATTGAAGTATATACAGCTTATACTGTATATACAGATATTATGGATTTAACAGAAGGTTTAATTCGTAGCGTGGCTGAACGTGTATTGGGTTCTGCGACATTAGAGTATAATGGCCAAACGATTGAGTTAGGCAAACCTTGGGCACGTCGTCACATGGTAGACTTAATTAAGGAAGCGACTGGAGTAGACTTCTGGCAACCGATGTCTTATGAAGAAGCAAAAGCCTTAGCGAAAGAACATCATGTAGAAGTGAATGACCATGACAATACAGTGGGACACATTATCAATAATTTCTTTGAAACACACTGTGAAGAAAAATGTGTACAACCAACATTTGTATATGGACACCCAGTGGAAATTTCACCATTAGCACGTAAAAATGAAGAAGATCCACGCTTTACAGACCGTTTTGAGTTATTTATTGTCGGTAAAGAATATGCGAATGCCTTTACGGAATTAACAGACCCAATCGACCAACGTGAGCGTTTTGAAGCACAAATCGAAGAGAAAAATGCTGGAAATGACGAAGCGCACCCATTAGATGAAGATTTCTTAGAAGCACTAGAATATGGTATGCCACCAACCGGAGGTTTAGGAATTGGTATCGACCGTTTAGTAATGTTACTAACTGATTCACAATCAATTCGTGACGTGTTATTATTCCCAACATTGAGAAATGTGTAAATATAATATTAAATACCCCTTATCAGATAGTTCGATACTATTTGATAAGGGGTATTTTTTTGCTAGTGACATTATTGATTAGTGTCTAGACCTAATGAACTGCAATGGTTCGTTTCATGGGCTCTAGAAGTATATTGTTCGATTTTGTGTTCAGAGCGATTGATATATGGATACAAGAATGTATTGTTTTTTAATTCTGCAATAAATCTTGCTTTCTTTAAATAATCTGTTGCAATATCAAATTTTTTAAGTGAAATAAAGTTTTCGGTCAAAAGGTGATAGATAGAATCTACGTATTTTAAATTTTCGGTGTGTGTAGATAAATGCAAAGCCCTTTCGGCATAAAAATTGGATTCAATAATATCATCAAGTATGGCATAAGTACGAGCTAAGCCGTATAGTAGTTTAATTTGTTCAATAGTATAGTTACTCTGAGATTCAATTAGAGCAAATGCTTCTTTACGCAATTCAATACCGAGTTCATATTCCTTTTTATCAATGAGATAAGTTGCTTTAGAATTTAATAAGTTAAATTTTAAATTATAGGTGAAAGGATTTAAAGCAACTTCATCGTCTAATAAGGATAGTGCTTCTTCACAAAGTTTAAGAGCTAAATCATAATTATTATAGTTTTGTGAAGCTACGATAGACTCTATCCATAAAAGGTACTCTTTATTAGTTTTTACGAAGACTTGGTCGTCTGAAATTTCTCTATAGTAAAGTTCTAAATCATGGTATTCATTCTTATCTAAGAAACGATTAATCTTTTCAAGAAATTTTGGTAAGGTTGAATGAACGGCATTAGCTGCTTCATCAACTTCGCCAATTAAGAAACCGACACTTATCCCTAATCTGTTCGCTAATTGAATGATGACATCTAGGTCAGGTGATATTTCATTTTTTTCAATTTTTGAGATTAAACCTTGGCTACAAATTCCGTCGGCTAAATCTTTTTGAGTCATATTCTTTTTTTTTCGTAATGTTTTAATTCGTTCGGCGATATTTACTTTCACTCGAAATCTTCCTTTCGACTAGACTAATGTTATTATATCCTTAATATAAGGGGTTAAACAAGAGATAAAGTAGGTTTGAGATGCTCAGTTAATAAAATCTGAATGTGTTTTTATATACAATTGTTTTTTTTTTATTGAATTTATAGTAATATGTGATAAAATATAGTTAATTTAACAGAAATTAAGCTTGATATATTTTTTTAACTTTTTAATTATAGCTAACAATAAAATATTGTTTAATATAGATTGTCATAAATTCTCTTGTAATGAAAAAATATAACGCATATGGATAAATGTAAGGGGTTTAAAATAAAAGGAAAGGAGTGAAAATGATATTTTTATCTGCTAATGTAACTATTCATTGTAATTAATCCAAGAATAAGGTAGACATATAATACTGGTGGGACTTTGTCGCTATCAAAAAGCTGTTCTTTAGATATACAGATTATAAAGAAAGCGTTTTTTTGACACAAAAGAAATATTTGTTGGGTGTAGTATCAGGAGTTTGGGCACCTGATGTATGGTGCTATATTTTTTTATGGGGGTATCAGTATGAAAAGGATTCTTTTGCTCATCGCCATATTTTTTGTCACAGGGTGTAGTGAAGAGAAAAACAAAGAAGATAGTTTTAGTGAAAGACCAAGTACGAGTTCAGAAGTAGCGAAGCAAGAAAATGATGTCCAAAAAATTAATGATTTATTCTCTATAACGGATTCAGTATTGAAAGAATATACAGATAAAGCCTTTAATATGTATAACATTACAGAAGTATCTTATGATGAGAATTTTTATCGAGAGTTATTTTCAAATTTATATGGAGAAAACTATTCTTTTGAACAAAAAATTGGAGGGCAGGAGAGTGTATATTTTGTTAATTCTGCAACACGTTTAATAAGAATAGAGCAATTGAGTAGGAAATTAGCGATTTTTAATACTTTGCATCCAACCTCAATGCATTGGACTGCGAAAGAAATTATTTATCACAATCAAGCAGGCAACATTGAGTTACCACAAATTCCTGAAAATAATCCTACAATTGTTCAGGGAAAACAGTTGATTGAAGATTTTTTAAAACATAACTTTAATGTTGAAAGTGTTGATATGACTTATGTTTATTGTGATAAGCCAGCGATAGAAGCATTTGCTGAAATATATCAAAATATGGAATCGGCAAAAGAAGATAAGGGATTTAACCTTTCATCTGATGAACCGTTTGTTTACTATAAGGTAACGCCTAAAATTGATACATTTAATATTTTGGGGTCTAGCATCATCAGTGAAGACGACGGTAAAAATGCTATTTCAGGTACTGTCATGGAATTTGTTGTGAAAAATTCTAGAATAGAAGAGTTTCATATAGTTAATTTATATCCTTTTGATACGAAAGCCAGTCGACAAGTGAGTATTACGCAAGAGGGATTATTTAATAATTTAAAAACAATTTTAGAAAATCGTTTTACAGATGAGCCAGTTGTGATTGATAAGGTTGAATTAGAATATCTACCTATTATTGATACGCAAAGAGAACAATATGAATACAGACCGACTCTAGTATTGTCGACATCTGCTAATAATTCAAATAATGAAAGATTCCATTTTTCACCTCTTTATATTGACATCGAAACCGGAGAAGAGGTGACAAGATGATACGTTTTATAAAAGAAAGTCTACTTCATTTTATTAAATCACATTTGTTTATTGGGACGATTATGGTATATGCAATATTTCTATATTTGAGGTCGATACAAGAACTCAGTGTTGCGACTGAACATGGGCTATTTTATTTTTTAAACTTTATGATGAAGTTAGACGGTGTTAGAGTTGTTTTAATATTAATCTTATGTTTTCCTATGGGAAGATTGTATAATTCGTGTTGGAATTCTGGAGCAGCGTTATTCCAACTCTATCGCTTAGGCAAAAATAAATTCATCATTGCAATGATTTTCACCGTTATTATTGGAACTTCATTAGTAACACTGCTATCACAATGCGTATATAGTGGCTTGGTATTATTAACGCATACACCGTTGGGAACGAACACTTCGGCATTAAATAACGAGGTGTTGAATGGAGGGTTTCGTACCTTGCTGACAGGTAATCATTTGGACGTCTTAATGTATTATTTGATTATTTTTAGTCAAAAGATATTTGAAGCAGTCTTTTATAGCTTGTTGACATTGATTATTTCAATTAAGGTGAGAGATAACTATATTATTTGTGTCGCTCCAATGGTATTACATAATCTAATCAATTTAATGGAAATACCGTATGAACGAATGCACCCACTTGTCATTATGTTGTTACCACAATCTGTTTTTGACCCAAACTTTACTTTTGAAAGAATTGTCTTAGAGGTTTACTCACAATGGTATTTTAATGCAGTGGTCATTATTATTCCAATAATTTATTTGCTGATTTTCTCGATAATAACATTCTTTATTATTAAGTGGTTACTGCAAAGTGAAATGTCTCAATTAGGTAAAGTCGAGGTGATAAGATGAGAAATAAACGGTTTAATTTACTAAAACAATACTTACAAGACAATATCTTTTCGTTCAAATATTTGGCTGCTATTTTATTTGTATTATCTTATTTAATGCCCTTGCTGTTGCAGTTAAACAATGCGTCAACAACTGTTGGACTAAGAATGCACTTTGCTGGAATATTTTTCTTGTTAGTAGATTCATGGAATGGAATGGTCTTTTTCTTAGGATATTTGATTGTTATTTCAAATATTCCTTTTAAGCAAAATATTCAAAAACAAGTGCTAATTAGAATGGGAAAGCTCCGTTGGCTATTCAATCAAATTGCGTACTTGATTTGTACGGCAATCATTTATTTTGTGACAGTAATCGGGTTAATGGCGATTATTTTATTTAATTCCATTGGATTCTTTTCAAATTGGGGCAAATTTTTAGGTGGACTGAGTAGGGCGGACGGTTCATTGAGTCAAATTGTACCTTATAGTTTTTGGGTTTCACCGAAAGTAATTGAAGCGTATAGTCCTATGCAGTATCTATTGATAGCATCTCTAACGATTATCAGTATTTTAATACTATTTGGATTCATCGTGTTTGTCGGCAATTTATATGTCAACTTTCTAGGTTTTTTATTAGGTGGGATTCTATTGTTTTTCGGCATATTTGCCTATGCGAGTCAAGGTTTCTTCCTTTATTATGCTTCGCCACTGACGTGGATTGCGATTCATATTATTGCGTTGGATAATTATTCTAAGTATCCAACGTGGTGTTATGTGATTGTATTTATTGTGACTGGGATTGTGTTAATGCTCGGTGCAACGCTATATAAAGGAAAAAGTAATGGGAATTTTGATTATTAAACAGGATAGGGAGGTCATCGGTGTTGGAACCATTAATTCAAGTGCGAAATGCGACTAAGTATTTTAAAAAGAAACGGATTTTCGAAAAGGTCAATTTAGAAGTGACAAAAGGCGAAATTATCGGAGTAGTCGGAAAAAATGGTAGTGGGAAGACGATTTTGTTCAAAACGATTTTAGGATTTCTACCATTGAATGAGGGGGAAGTAATCGTCAATGGACAAATTGTTGGCAAAGATGTGGATATTCCTAAAGATATTGGTATTATGATTGAAAATCCTGGTTTTTTGTATAATAAGTCAGCCTTTGATAATTTGAAATTACTGGCATTAATCAATAATAAGATATCTGACTACGAGATTAATGCAGCGATTGAGCAAGTGGGATTAGATTCTAATAATAAGAATCATGTTTCAACTTATTCATTAGGAATGCGACAACGGTTAGGTATCGCACAAGCCATTATGGAAAAGCCGTCTGTTTTGATATTGGACGAACCCTTGAATGGTTTGGATAGTTCTGGTGTAAGGGAGATGCGTCAAGTATTGATTGATTTGAAAGAATCTGGGACGGCAATTTTATTAACTTCGCATAATAAAGAAGATATTCAAGTGTTATGCGATAAAGTGTTTAAATTTGAAGACGGATTCTTATTAGAAGAATTGGAAATGTAGACGATAAGGGAGTATGTAATCCTACAAGCAGTATGGGTTTGTAGGATTGTTTTTTGTTTTCATGTGGTATAATGAGTGAGTAAGAAACAATGTGAGGGGTGAGGTAGATTGGATAATGAAAGACAGTTTGATGAATGTTCCAAAGTGCGAGCGTTAAGATTATGGGACACAGGAGAATTTGATAGAATTGAAGTTGGAACGTTTGAAGGGTTACGACAAATTCATGAGCATTTATTTTATGATATACCGGGATATAATGCAGGGAAGTTGAGAGAAGTGAATATCTCAAAAGATAATTTTTTATTTGCTTCTGCTTTGTATTTACCCCAAGCTGTTAAAGCAGTTGAAGATTTACCACAACAAACATTTGAACAGATTATGGATAAATATATTGAAATGAATATTGTTCATCCCTTTATTGAGGGGAATGGACGGGCTACTCGATTATGGCTAGACCAAATGTTGAAACAAGAATTGAATGTCTGCGTGGATTGGCAATTAGTTGATAAGCAAGAATACCTTGATTTTATGCGACTAAGTCCAACCAATTCAAAATATATTACTCAATTACTTCGGTCTGCTTTAACGGAACAAATACATAATCGAGAGATATTTATGAAAGGGATTGACCAATCCTATGCTTATGAATCATCGAAAGCACAAGACTTATCTAGTCTAATATCACATGATGAGATGTAGCATTAGTGAAGAAAACCCGAATAGAAATGCTGATTGAGCAACATTTCTATTTGGGTTTTTTCTTTACTATTCTTTAACAAATTCAGCAGCATTTTTACCAGCGATACGTCCGAATACGGAAATATCAGCCATTGCTGAAGAGCCTAGACGGTTAGAACCATGAATACCACCAGTTACTTCACCAGAGGCATATAAACCTGGAATCACTTCGCCATTTTCATCAATTACTTGTGCTTCCGTATTGATTTTTAAACCACCCATTGTGTGGTGAACGGCAGGGCCAGCTTTAAGCATGTAGAATGGACCTTGTTCAATTGTCCAACCTAACATACGAAGATTCCATTCTGGGTCTTGGTTATTTTTAGAATTTTCATTGAAATTCGCAACAGTTTCTTTTAATTGTTCTTTATCAATACCAAAATGGTCAGCTAATTCATCTAATGTATCAGCTTTGTAAAGTAAGCCACGTTCAAATAAACTTTCTGCTTCAGCAGGGTGTGAATGAATTGTTCCTGTTTTTTCAGAAGACGCTTCGTCCCATACAAGGTAGCCAACATAATCTGTTTGTTGTTTAATCGCTAATGAAATAGCACGACGTGTGTCTAATTCTTCAACAAAACGTTTACCCTCTTTATTGACTAGTAGAGCACCACCGACTAGACGAGTGTCACCAACGTAAAGTAATTTTCCTGTTTCTGTATCACAGATAGGGTATAGTTGGATTTTATCCATTCCGACTGTATCAGCGTTTAATACTTGTGCCATTTTAATACCGTCACCAGTAGCCCCTGGAGAGTTAGTAGTTAAGACATGTTCATCAACTTCAGGGTCATTTTCATAAAGCATTTCTTTGTTAGCTCCGAAACCACCTGATGCTAAAACGACAGCTTTTGCTTTTACTGTAAGGATTTTAGTTGGTGTTTCAACTTTTACTCCTACGATTTTACCGTTTTCAGATAATATTTCTTTAACATTGTGTTCAGTTAATACTGGAATACCTAATTCTTCTGCTTTAATTTTATATTTTGAAATTAATTCATTACCTGTATGTCCCTCAGGAATTAATGAACGTTTTACTGAATGTCCACCGAAGAACATTAATTGATCTAACCAGTTAACACCGATTTCATCACGTAGCCATTCAGCTGTTGCTGTTGCATTTTCTGCGACAACTTTAATTAATTCAGGGTCGCCACCAGCAGCTTCAATGTCTTTCGCAAAGTTTTCTGGAGAATCTTCGATTCCCTCTTTGGCTTGTAACCAGTTGCCAGGAGCAGCATATTCACCACCAGAGATTAAGGTGTTACCACCAACCACTGATAATTTTTCAAGTAGGACAACATCTGCACCAGCTTGTTTTGCGGTTACTGCAGCAGCAAAACCACCACCACCAGCACCAACAACTACGATTTCTGTTTCCATTGTTTCTTCTGTTTTTTCAGTTACTTCTGCTTTTTTACCTTTGAATGACTCAATATCACCACCAGCTTGTTCAATTGCTTTTGCTAAGGCAGTAATAAAAGCGTTAGAAGTTAATGACGCACCGGATACAGTATCAAGTTCAATTGATTGATTATTAATCGCTTCTTCAACTAAACGATTGATTGCTTCTTCACCTAATCCACCAGTTTCACCATGTTGAGTTTGGATATCGATGATTTTACCGTCTTCAAGTGTTACGGTTACAGTGACATCGCCACCATTTCCTTTCTCGGTAGCAGTACCTGTTTCAGCTGCAAGTACATTGTTTAATGGAGCATTTAAAAATAAAAATACACTCGCAATCATTAATATGGCAGCTGATAAAATTTTTGAAATATTTTTCATTTACAAAAATCCTCTCCTATTTTATGTTCTGGATATCATTGCCTTTAAAACATCCAGATGCTATTCTAACACTAAAGTTTGTATGAGTATACACAAACAATATAAAATTTTAATTAAAAAAAGTAGAATCACTCATAATCTACTCATAATATTTATATTCATTATAATTAATAACAATTATTTTTTTGTTTATAGTGTGTAGAATGATTGTTATAATGGGAAAAGAATGAGTTTGTGAAAATTAAAATAATGATGAGTAAAGAAAGGATAAATTTTGGTTTGTTGAGCTGTTTTCACTATGATTTTTATTAAAAAAAGGGTGCGAAAGCCTAGTTTTTTTGTTAAAATTAGAGTGTTAGGTGTCAGTGAGATAGAATAAGTAGAGAGTGGGTTATGATATGCAATTTTCAAACAGCTTGTTTGGATATAATAAAGTTCAAGTCGACCAAGCCCTTAAAGAGAAAGAAAATCAAATTTCAGAATTACAACAACAATTATTAGCTTTACAGGGGCAAGTAGAAGATATCCAAGCACAGTTATCACATTACATTCAAATGGAACAAGCTTTAAAAGATGGTATTGTTGATGCTCGTATGATGGGGAATAAAATTGTCGAGGAATCGAATGTTGAAGCCGAACGTATTTTACAGCGTACAACTGAACAAGTAGAGCAATATCAAGTTGAGTTTACAGAGCAGAGTCATGAGTTAGTGGATTCTGGGCTTCATATTCGTGATGCATTAAAAGATATGAAAAATGAAATGCTAGATATTATTGAAAATTATCGTGAGTTATTGGATAATACTGACTTTGATGCATTATATCCAGATGACCAAGTGGTGCGTTTTAAACATCAGATACAAGACTTTGAAGATTTTGATTTAATGGCAAAAAAAGAACCGAAAAGGAAAACATGGGACAGTTCGAGTATGACTGAAGAGGAAAAAAAAGAGTTAGAAAAATTAATTCATGAGGTTATTGGCAACGAAAAGTCTGATGAAAAAAAGGGACTTGAATCAAAGTTAGTTCAATTTGCCAAAAATAGTTAGAATTTAGATAATACAGTAGAGGAGCTGTGCTGAGCACTGCTCTTTTCTAATGCAAAATATAGAGAGCTAGAATAAAATAGTTTGATTTGTCTTGAACCATTGGAGAAAGGCAAGCCAATCAAAGTTAAGTTAGGAGATTATAATGAGTTTAGATATAAAAAAAGAAGTGAATAAGCGTCGTACATTTGCGATTATTTCGCACCCAGATGCCGGTAAAACAACTATTACGGAGCAATTATTGCTATTTAGTGGGGCGATTCGTGAAGCTGGGACAGTAAAAGCGAAAGGAAAACAATCGAAAAAGTTCGCAAAATCAGACTGGATGGAAATTGAGAAACAACGTGGGATTTCGGTGACGAGTTCGGTAATGCAAGTCGATTATGACGGTTATCAAGTTAATATTTTGGATACACCGGGGCACGAGGATTTTTCAGAGGACACGTATCGTACATTAATGGCAGTAGACGCAGCTGTCATGGTAGTCGATTCTGGTAAGGGGATTGAGCCACAAACGAAAAAATTATTTGAAGTATGTAGTATGCGTGGGATTCCGATTTTTACCTTTATGAACAAATTAGACCGTGACGGACGTGAGCCGTTAGAATTAGTAGCAGAGTTAGAAGAAGTGTTAGGTATTAATGCTTATCCGATGAACTGGCCAATGGGTATGGGGAAAGGCTTATTAGGTTTATATGATATTTATAACCAACGTGTAGAATTGCGAGGAGTTAATGATGAAGATGACAGCTATATTCCATTAGATGCTGACGGTGAAGCAGAGGGAGACCATGCATTTAAACACTCGTCTATTTATTCGCAAGCATTGGAAGATGCTCAATTATTATTAGAGGCTGGTAATGAATTTGATAAGGAATTAGTGGCTAAAGGGAAACTGACACCCGTATTTTTTGGTTCGGCTTTAACCGGATTTGGTGTGCAAACCTTTTTTGATGCCTTTGTTGACCTAGCTCCAGCCCCTGCACCTGTTGAAACGGTAACGGAAGAAGTGATTGAGCCGACAGACCAGAATTTTACAGGATTTATCTTTAAGATTCAAGCTAATATGAACCCTGCACATCGTGACCGAATTGCGTTCATTCGTATATGCTCCGGTCTATTTGAAAAAGGAATGAATGTTACATTGGGCCGTACAGGTAAGACTTTGCGAATGGCACATACGACACAATTTATGGCAGATGCACGTGAGGAAGTGCAAGAGGCAGTTGCGGGTGATATTATTGGTTTATATGATACTGGTAATTTGCAAATTGGGGATACTTTATATACGAGTAAAGCGAAAGTGGAGTTTAAGCCATTGCCACAATTTACACCAGAATTGTTTATGAAAGTCAGCCCTAAAAATGTTATGAAACAAAAATCATTCCACAAAGGAATTGAGCAATTAGTGCAAGAGGGTGCAATCCAATTATATAAAACTTACCATACGGAAGAATATATTATTGGAGCAGTGGGGCAATTACAGTTTGAAGTGTTCCAATATCGTTTATTAAACGAATATAATGCAGAAGTGGATATGACACCGATTGGCAATAAGATTGCTCGTTGGATTGATGAAAAAGATTTGAATCCCAATATGTCAAGTAGCCGAAATCTTTTAGCTCGTGACCGTTTTGGTAAGCCTGTATTTTTATTTGAAAATCAATTTGCAGAAAATTGGTTCAAGGATAAGTATCCTGATGTGAAATTGCATCAATTATTATAGTAACAAAAAAGCGAGGACACCGTTGTGGTATCTTCGCTTTTTTAGTTCACCTTAGTCGGACTAAGTGTTATTTTTTCTCATCAGTTTCAAGGGGTACACGTTTGCGAACACCTTTATTAATGTCTAATAGTATCGGTAATACCATTGGTTTGCGTTCTGTACGCTCATGAATTAATGGATAAATTGTATCGAAAATCGTTTCACGTAGCTGACGTTCAGAAACGGTTGGTTGCGATAAGGCACGATAAATTGCTGCACGTAATTCAGACTGGATTTCATTTACTAAATCGAGTGACTCACGCATATAGATAAAGCCACGTGACATAATATCAGGGCCACTCACTAATTGTTTAGCAGTATAATCAATCGTTGCTGTGACAATCATTAAGCCGTCTTCAGATAAAGTACGACGGTCACGCAATACGATACTACCAATATCCCCAATGCCACTACCGTCAACATAGACATCTTGTGCTTGGAAATTTCCAGCAATGCGTGCAGAATTTTGTGTTACAGCTAATAAATCCCCATTTTTCATCACGAAACAATTTTCTTTTGGAATACCTGTTTCTTGTGCAAGTTCAGCTTGAATACTTTGCATACGAAATTCACCATGAACTGGCATGAAATATTTTGGTTTCATCAAGCGTAACATTAATAATTGTTCTTGTTGACCACCATGTCCAGAAGTGTGAATATTGTTCACTTTCCCATGAATGACATTAGCACCTAATTCAGTGAGTCGATTGATGACACGATTGACGCTTAGGGTATTTCCTGGAATTGGTGAACTTGAAAAGATGACAGTGTCATCAGGTTGTACAGTAATTTGACGATGTGTCCCGTTCGCAATACGGCTAAGGGCTGCCATTGGTTCGCCTTGAGAACCTGTACAAAGAATAATTAATTTTTTGCTGTCGACAGTGTGCATATCACGAGCGTCGACAAATAAATCTTGACCGTCTGTATCAATATACCCAAGCTCACGACCAGTTTTAATGGCTGATTCCATACTGCGACCAAAGACAGCAATCTTACGTCCAGTTTCTTTTGCTACTTCAACAACTTGCTGTAAACGAGATACGTTTGATGCAAATGTTGCAAAAATCACACGTCCCTCAACGCCTTGAATAATATTTTTGATTGAGCGACCTACTACTTTTTCAGATTTGGTAAAAGTAGGGATTTCGGCATTGGTACTATCACCTAGTAAGACCAGTACCCCCTCTTCTCCAATACGAGCCATGCGATGTAAATCAGCTGGTTTACCTACTGGCGTGAAATCGAATTTGTAGTCACCAGTAAAGACGATATTTCCAGGAGGTGTTTTAATTACGACACCGTATGCTTCTGGAATACTATGTGTCGTAAGGTAAAAACTCACTGTTGTTTTTTTGAAACGCAACACACTCGTTTCGTCAATTTCAGTAATATTTGCATCACGTAATAATCCACGTTCGCTTAATTTATTACGAATTAAGGCACTCGCCAATTTTCCTGCGTAAATCGGTACATTCAGTTGTTGTAATAAGAAGGGTATACCACCGATATGGTCTTCGTGGCCATGGCTGATAATAAGTGCAGATACTTTATGTTTGTTTTGTAAGATATATTGAAAATCAGGAATCACATAATCAATTCCTAGTAATTCATCTTCTGGAAACATGACGCCACAATCTAAAAGGATAATTTCATCTTGAAATTGGACACCATACATATTTTTTCCAACTTCACCTAATCCTCCTAATGCGAAGACGCCTGTTTCATTGTTTTTCAATGATACGGACATAATTAAAACTCCAAGATTTCAAAATCAGGATTGTGTTCACGCTCATATTCTAAATGAGCATCTGAAATTTCTTGTAAATATTCAATGCTGTATGGTGTATTTTTATCGAATTTTTCACGTGCCTCTACTTTGTTGTCAGCTTTGATATAAAGTGATTTTGTGTTCTCACGTAATGGGACTTGCGTTTTTGTTTCTTGATAAGTTGCTTTAAAAATCATTTGATAGACTCCTTTATTTCGTTAACGAATTGATTGGTAATGGTAGTAAGATGCAGTAATCTGATGAATACTACTACTCTTAAGCTGCCATTAGCCACTACTGCTTTCATTTTAACATAATTCAAGGGTGAAGTATAGAAATCGGATATTTTTTCTCGATAGTTATAAGTGTAATGAAAACATAACAATATCCACTTACTCTGGTGGGTAAGTGGATTGATAGTTTAATGTATGGAAATCAATTGATAAGTGTTTTCTGTATTATCGGTAAAGGAATCCCATTTAGAATCCGTCATGAGTTGAAGTACGGATTCTTTGTTTTCGCCAAGAGTTACTTTGATAGCTTCATTATCAAGAGTGTAATGGACATTTTCTAATGCCACTAATTTAATATTTTCACCGAGTTGTTGCACCAAGTGGTTGTAATGATTAGTCGCTTCTTTCGATAATGAATTGATATCGGGATTAGTGTTAACACCGTCTTTATTATCCCAAGTTGATATATCCGTATCTTTGCTAAATACCAAATACAAGCGTTCGAAGTCAAATAGGTAGCCTAATTGATTGTCAGTATTTGAGATATAACTTGCACTTTGATATGGTAATTTTTGTAAATCAGCGACTTTAAAGCGATAAGCATTTACTTTATCATTTTGGATTACGGACCATACTAAATCATTATGAGCATTTGGCACTTTATAATAAAGTGTTCCCTCGATTGTTTCCTGTGGCTTAGCGGTCGCAATATCATCAAAAACAGTCATTGATTCTGTATCCGATTGTTCGGATTGGACACGATACGTTCCAGGTTCTAAGGTAGTTAAATTATCATCCTTAAATTGTAGTGCGTTTGAATGATTCGCAAGTATCATTTGTGGAGCGATAACATCTTCTTTCGATTGATTTGTGAATTGATAATGAATGCCCAATAAATAGTTATCGGATTGATTACCAGCTTCACCTGGTACTAAAAGATAAGTGTTGGTAATTTTAAATTCGCCCTCATTAAAACTGAATGTTTGGTTATCTTTAAGAGTGAGATAGTTTTTATCAGTTGAAGTTTGATGAGCGGTCAATTTTTCTTGATTCTTTTGTATTTTCTCTAAACGAGTTTGGCGTGTTGTATCATCGGGGTGATTATCCCCTGTAAAATATTCTGGATATAAATTTGTAAAGAATGAAACGACGGTGTAGAAGTCATCGTATGTCGTATGAGTCATGAAAAATTGAATCGCTACTTCATAAAAGGCACTCTTAGGAATTTTATCAATGATTGCTTGTTGGAACACCGCTGATAAAAAGCTAGGGATTCTTTTATCAAGACCAGTTGCTTTTACTTTTTCAATGGCTTCTTCTCGTGTTCTAGGTGCTGGGCTTTCATTTAATTCTTCCATATCTGTATATAATTCAGGGTGCAATGATTTGAATACGGCTAATTGAGTACCATAATCGCCTCCTGTTTGAAGTTTCATGGCATGAACGACAGCAGCTTCAAAAAAATCATCATCGGTTAATTGACTGAGTTTGTCAGCAGAGATACTGCTTAATTTAAGGACATTATCTTTCATGGTTTCAGCTGTACCATATTTTGTTACATATTCAATGGCTTCTTCTCGTGTTCTAGGTTTTAGACTTTCATTTAATTCTTCTGTGTTGATATATAACTCAGGGTGCAATGATTTGAATACAGCTAATTGAGTACCATAATCACCTCCAAGTGGGTTTTTCATGGCATGAACAACAGCAGCTTCAAAAAAGTCATCATCTGTTAATTGGTTGAGTTTTCCAGCAGGGATACTGCTTAATTTAAGGACAGTGATTTTCATTGCTTCAGCTTCATCGGATTTCTTCACACGAGCAATGGCTTCTTCTCTTGTTAATTCCGAAACGCCCTCAGTTGCGATATTTTCCTTAAAAAGACCAATTCTCTGAGCCAGTTCTTTATTGAGATGACTACCATTTCCGTCATCAAGTCTTTCTTTCATTAAAACTTCTAGGGCATTAAATTCATTGTTGATAAATTCATTGAACTTATCAGCCTCTATACTAAATTTCTTGTCCATTATATTGAATGCACGTAACATGGCACTGGTAAAGACAACGGCATGTTCTCTATATGCTTGGTAGAAGATATTATCCATATACATGGTTCTACCAGCTTGGCTAGCATAACGCAACCAATCTTCTGCTGGTATCATGTTAAACTGTTCATCTCTAATAGGCCCTTGTTGGGTCATGACTTGATAGATTTCTTCGATTGTGGTGGACTCTTGAGCGTGCACCGAAGTTGTTGAGTGACTGATAATCGATTCAATCGGTACAGTAAGGCAAGACAATAGCGTTAAGCTGGACATAAGTAACATACGTTTTTTCATAATAATCCTCCTATATTTTTTTCGGTGCATTGAGTAGTTCGATAATAATATCAGTTTGAATACATCAATTAAGCTAAAATAATTAATAGTAAACTTTCAATGATACATTTAGTGCCTTTATTTCTCTCTCCTTTGCTCTAATTGTACATGGTAATATAAAAACGCTTTAATGTAATCTAATTGTAACTCTTTTGTCATCTTTTGTACATGTTTATATTTTTGATTTTCCAAGATTTTTTTATGACTTTTTTATGAATTTGTGCTGATGCGAGTAAAATTGCACTCGATTTCTATCAATAAAGTATTGTAAAAATTGAATAATGCTTGTTATTAGCTTGTTTCTAAATTAGATTTATTTAAAAAAGTAAATATCATTATTTTCGTGTATTTATCAGTGATTATAGGATGATGTGCGCGGGAGTGTTTTGGCTTGCCCCACTAGAGTAAAAATTACTGGGGCATTTAGTACTCAAAGTGATTTGCGAAGTGGAAGTTATCTCAGCGCATTGGAGCCAGAAGAGGAGGGAGTGTGAATGAAATCAGCGATTGAAGAAGATGTTCAGCAATTGATAAAAGATGCAGTAGAAAGCAATGTTTCCGATATTCATTTATTGCCAGTTAATCAGCATTATGTATTATATTTTCGACAATTTGGAAAGATGACATTTTATGCAGAACGAGCATTGGATTGGGGCAAGAAATTGATTAGCTACTTGAAATTTTTAGCGAATTTAGATGTAGGTGAAAAGCGTAAACCACAATCGGGTGCAATACATTACCAAATGGCGATTGGACAAATTGAGTTGCGGTTGTCGACTATTACGAATATTGATTTAATCGAGTCATTAGTGATTCGTGTGATACATCAGAAAAAGCATGAACAAAATAATATGAATGTCTTTTTTCCAAATGATGTAATGCGACTGAATCGATTGGTGCAACGAAAGAGTGGGTTAATTTTATTTTCGGGGCCAGTCGGTTCTGGAAAAACAACGACTATTTATCATTTATTGCGAAATCGTATGGCTGACGAAACGCTACAAATTATTACAATGGAAGACCCAGTCGAAATTATTGAACCACAATTTCTACAAACAGAAGTGAATTATCGTGCAGGGGTATCTTATGAGCAATTAATTAAAGCAGCTTTGCGACATCACCCAGATATATTATTGATTGGTGAAATTCGTGATGAAGAAACAGCTAAAATGGTAATACGTGGAGCGTTGACAGGGCATTTAATGATTGCGACGATTCATGCGAAAAACACATTGGGTGTGATAGGGCGTCTGCAAGAATTATCGGTGACGACGCAACAAATTCAACAGACATTAATTGGCATTGTCTCACAACGATTAATTCCTAGCTTTCAAGAGCAACGCTATGCTTTATTTGAAATATTAGAGGGGAAAGCGCTGTATGCTGCATGTCATCAACAACCGATGACGTTTCGGACATTGAATCAACGATTGAGAAAGGCGTGGGCGAATGGCTATCTTTCAACAAAAAGCTATTACCAATTTGAAATTATTTAGACGCCGACCGATTTCTAAATTACCTGCAAAAGCACATGCGTATTTTTTACGGACTTTGTACGAATTATTGACAGAGGGATTTTCGTTAAATCAAGCACTGGTCTTTATGGAACTGTTAATGCCGAGTTATCAACCATTGATTCATACATTGGTATCGACATTAGAATCTGGTAAAGGCATTGAAATAGGTTTGCGTCAAATCGGCTACTCCCTCGATATTGTCGCACAACTCTATTATGCACAAAGGCAAGGTCGCTTTTATGATGCCTTACTTTCGAGTGCTAATAAATTAGCAAAAAGTCAAGAAAATAAAACGAAAATAATCAAGGCATTGATGTATCCATGTGTGATGTTTATATTTTTGATTGCATTATTACTAGGAATGCGTCTGTTCTTGTTGCCACATATTATTAGTTTTATTTCGCAAAAAACATTTGACTCAAATATATTAGTAAGAGTATTAATTTTATTTTTTACATATTTACCACAATTGATGTTGGGCGGTGTCGGTTTGGTGATAGTTGCGTATTTGTTTTTCGATTTATATTTAATGAAGCAATCGTATATTTATCGGCATAAACTATTGCTCAAAGTGCCGATTGTACGGCAGTGGGTTCGCAGCTATTGTACATATAAATTAGCAGATAGTCTGGGACATTTCATTGGTGGTGGCTTTTCGATTCAGCAGACCATTGACTTTATTGTGCAATATCCGATTGACCCATTTTTAAGTGAGTTGGCATTGCATTTGCAATTAGGATATCAACAAGGAGAGTCGTTAAGTGACACGTTAAATCAATTGCAGTTATTTCGTACGGAGTTTGGAATGATTGTTTACCAAGGTGAATTAACTAGCCAATTACCGACCAAGTGTTTAGTCTATGCCAGTAAGATTTTGTCGGATATGTTAGAAGATATGGCGAAAAAATTGACGTATTTACAGCCGATTTTATTTATAGTGATTGCTGTTATGGTTATGGCGATGTATTTATTGATGATGTTACCGATGTTAACTATGGAAGGTTTATAAAAAAGAAGGTGAAAATATATGCGAGAAAAATTACTCAGAAAATTGAATAGCATTAAGAATAAGCGAGGGTTTACTTTAATTGAAATGTTGATTGTCTTGATTATTGTTGCTTTGTTAATGGCGATTATTATTCCAAATGTCGCTGGACAACGAAATCGAATTGAAAAGCAAGCACGAGAAAATATTGCTGAAATTATTGAAACTCAAGTCAATACCTATAACTTAGTTGAAAGTACACAAGATGCGTCGTTAGCAAAATTAGTATCGGAAGGCTATATTACACAAAAGCAATCCGATGAAGCACAACGTCTATTAAAACTATCATCAGATACTGTGATTCAATTGCCGATAAATGTGGAATAGACGAAAAAATTGTGCAGGATTCACTTTAATGGAATGTTTAATCGTTTTGTTGATGATGAGCTTTGTATTGCTGATGATTGTTCGACTCCCTTTCCAATCATGGCAACAGAGCGTATCTGAGCGATTATTTATCGAAAAAGTGACGGCACAATTAAATTTAGCACAGCAAGAGGCAATTATTATGCAGCGGACACGGACAGTACGTTTTGAAGCAACGCAAAATCAAGTGACATTTAATGAAGTGCAATTTCCATTTCCACGTGGGTGGAAACTGTATACGAGTTATGAGTTTAATTATTTTGCCAATGGGCGTACAGACCAATTTAGTACGGTTTCGTTTTATTCAGATGCCGGCAAGAGAGTGCAGCTAGTGTTTCAATTAGGAAGTGGTAAATTTGAAGTTCGGCAATAAAGAAGGATTCAGTGCAACTGAGGCACTTGTTGGATTTTTATTGATGAGTATAATGCTAATGCTCTATATCCCTAGTTTTCAATCAGAGGTGGTGCGACTGTCACGATTACAAGATGAAATGACCCAATGGCAAGTCTTTTATGATTTGGTTAAATTGAAACTAGTAAAAGAAATTGAATCCGAGCAGCTGAGTAATCGGATTGCGTCATACAATTTGCAGTATGATGCTATTACGGAATTTGATTGTGACGAGATGCAATGTTGGATTTCCTTTGAGAATGGAGAGAAGCACCATGTTAGACTTGAAGCGATTGAATAGGAAAGGATTTATTTTGTGGGAAGCACTACTAGCATTGCTCATCATAAGTATGATGATACATAGCCTTTTTGTTGCACTGACGTCTTATCAGAAAATGCGGCAGTTAGAACTCGATAATCGCGCAGCTGATTGGGCACAATTAATGGTAGTGTTAGAACAAGAGTTAAAGCACTATACGGTTGAAAATGTCACTCCAACGCAAATTAATTTATTATCAGGGAAACAACCGTATCACATTGTGTTGCAAAATCATAAACTATTCAAGAAACCCGGTCATCAACCCTATGCTTATGATGTGAAAGATTGGTATGTATCGTATCAAAATTCTGTGATTGAAATTATCCTAACTTATCGTAATAACCAAACTTTTTCAGGAGTGATTCACCTTGAATAATAAGCGTGGAATGGCACTGCCGATTGTGATTGTTTTTCTGTTTTTAAGTCAATTACTCTATATGAGTTTATTATCCTATAATCAAATTCAAAGTCAACGGTATAAAAATTTTACGGCATATTACGAAAATCAAATTCAGTTTGCTTTAGCTAAACAGCTGTTAGCAGCTACTGATATTAACACAAAAATGGAAGAAGAATTAGATACTATCATTAAAAAGCAAACCGATTATTTTGCTCGATTACTCCCGATTGAGCAAGAATTGTATCGAACTAAACAAATGGTAGTTTATCAGACGAATGATAATGCCGTTGTACTAATGGCTCATCATCTCTATTTAGATGAACAGTTTCCAAAATCCTTACTCCCTTTAAGTGATTTTGTTTTGGATGGTGTGCTGTTAAAAGATGCTAAAAAGAAAATGATGAATGAAGAATTGATGCAAGAAGTAAATCGATTCATTACCACGATGCAAGAGAATCATTTACAAGAAAATATTAAACGAAAGAAACAACGTAATTTCCAGTACCGGATTCAAGTGGACAAGCTCCCTGTACAGCTATTCTACTTTGAAAATGGAACGGTCATGGTTGAACAACGATTAAATGAATGGCGCTTAAATTCGACAGTAAATGACTCAAGATTAACAGCTGTTGAAACACTCCCTAAACAAGCCTTTCAGTATTTAATTGAAAGCTATGCTTATTATTTTGAACTCCTTAACTGAGACAACTTTTAAAAACGATTATAACTTTCCTATGAATATCATGGGGAAGTTTTTGTTATAGTGCAACAATTTTAGGTGAGAAACTGGACAATAGCGACATTTTCGCAAAAGTTTGTTATAATGAAGAAAATGACTATGAGATTGAGTGGATTTAGATTGAAGTGTGTGGTCTAAATTAATCGGTTCGATTGAAATAGGGTCAAATGAGGCAAGGAGCGATAAGTAATGCAAAGAATTAATCGAGTACGTGAGCAATTATCAGCACAAGGGGCTCAAAGTATATTAGTAACTAATTTGAAAAATGTTTATTATTTAGCGTCATTTACAGGTTCAGCAGGGGCGGTCTTAGTAACGCCACAAAACCAATATTTTATTACAGATTTTCGCTATAATACACAAGCTCATGAACAAGCTAAAGGATTTACAGTGCGTATTCATAAAAATGGTGTGTATCAAGAAGTAGCAGCTATTTTAGAAGAAGAGCAGTTGTCTACTATTGCGATTGAGGCAGAAGATATGAATGTGTCAACTTATTTAGCTGTAAAAGAATTATTCCCAGCAGAGGTTATTGAAACGAGTTTATTAATCGAGAAGATTCGTGCGATTAAAGAGCCAGAAGAAATCGCTATTATTAAAGAAGCGTGTGAAATTACTGACCAAGCGTTTGAACATATTTTAACGTTCATTAAACCAGGTGTGACAGAGATTGAAGTTGCCAATGAATTAGAGCGTTTCTTAAAATCTAAAGGGGCATCTGAAATGTCATTCGATACCATTGTAGCCAGTGGAGTTCGCTCATCAATGCCACATGGGGTTGCTAGCGATAAAGTGATTGAAGACGGCGACATGATTACATTAGACTTCGGCTGTTACTATAAAGGATATAGTTCTGATATGACACGTACGATTGCCTTAGGTAGTGTGCACCCTAAATTAGAAGAAATTTATGCGATTGTTTTAGAGGCACATGAGCGTGTCAATCGTGCAGCTAAAGCGGGTATAACAGGTAAAGAAATGGACGCAATCGCTCGTGACTATATTACTGAAAAAGGTTATGGTGCAGAATTTGGACATAGTACAGGACATGGATTAGGATTGGACGTTCATGAGCAACCAGGTGTTAACTTCCGTAACAATGAGCCTTTAGAAGTTAATATGGTAGTGACCAATGAACCAGGTATTTATATTGAGGGCTTAGGTGGCGTTCGTATTGAAGATGATTTAGTGATTCAAGCAGACGGAGCGTATAGTTTAAACCGCAGTCCTAAGCATTTGATTGTATTATAAAATATTGAATAAAGCAGGAGGAAAATGATATGGCGAAACAAACATCAATTCCATTCGAAACACAACATGATAATCATTTGGGTGAAATTAATATTACGACAACGGTATTAGAAACGATTGCTGCCAAAGCAGCGACAAAAGTTGAGGGGATTTATAACACAAATTCTTCTTTCCAAAAAATTTCGGGCAGTTTCTTTAGCCTAGAGCGTGAAAAAATTGGGGCGAAAGTACGTCGTAATGAAACATCTATTTCGATTGATTTGGATATTCAAGTGAAATATGGTTATTCAGTACCAGAAGTTGCAATGCAAGTTCAATCACGCGTGAAAGAACAAATATTATTTATGACAGATTTAGTGATTGATGAAGTGAATGTGCATGTACTTTCGATTGAAACGGATAATGCACAAGCAGATTTCTTTCATTTAGATGATGAAAATGGTGACTCGCTTGAAAAATAAGTTAGTAAAACGACGCCAAGTGCGTGAAAAAGCTGTTCAGACATTGTTTCAATTGATTGAAGCACCAGAGTATTTGACCGTAGAAGTAGCAACTGCCTTTGCTTTGGAAGCTGGAAATGACCCAGATGCTGGTTTTGATGAGGTAGGCGATGCTTACTTATACGAAATCGTGAATGGTGTACTGGAACATCAAGAGGCGATTGACCGTGAAATTGAGTCCTTTTTATCAGATTGGACGATTGACCGTTTAGCGAAAATCGACTTAGTTGTCTTACGTGTAGCGTTCTATGAGTTGCTTTATGTCGACCGTGAATTAGTGCCAGCGAAAGTGGCAGTCAACGAGGCAATTGATTTAAGTAAATTATTCAGTGATGAAAAATCACGTCGCTTTGTCAGTGGTGTATTGTTAGAGTACTTGAATCAACATCAAGAAGCGTAACGGATTTTCATGTGTTTGCCAATCATTTTAAATGACAACAGAATTTATTGCAGCCTTTCTTACAGCCTTTCTTACCATTTCGGTAGGGGAGGCTGTTTTTGTGTATCAAAAATCCACATCTCTTATAGTTGTGGGAAAGAGATGTGGAGATAGTTATTAATTATTTAATAATGCAAAACCGTCGTTGATAACTTTTTTCAATGTTTTAGCAGATAAGTCCATACGTTCTGATTCGGCATCATTCAATGGGATTTCAATAACACTTTCGATACCATGGCGACCGATAACGGCTGGTGCTCCGATGAAAATATCTTCTTGTCCGTATTCACCGTCTAAATAAACTGACACTGGGAAAACGGCTTTGTTATCATCTAAGATTGCTTTACAAATGCTTGCTAAGGCAACGGCGATACCATAGTAAGTAGCACCTTTTTTCTCGATAATTTCATAAGCAGCGTCACGAACTTTAAAGAAGATGTTAACTAATTCTTCTTCGTCAACTTCAGGGTGACGTTTTACCCATTCAGCGATTTGTAAACCACCGATGTTTGCGTGTGACCATACTGGAAACTCTGTATCGCCATGTTCACCTAAAATATAGCCATGAACATTACGAGCGTCAACATTGATTAATTCAGCAATGCGTTGACGGAAACGAGCTGTATCTAATGATGTACCAGAACCGATAACACGTTCTTTAGGGAAACCAGAGAATTTCCATGTTGCATAAGTTAAGACATCTACTGGGTTAGCAGCGATTAAAAAGATACCGTTAAATCCAGAGTCTACAATTGATTTAATAATCCCTTTAAAGATATTTAAGTTTTTATGAACTAAATCTAAACGAGTTTCACCTGGTTTTTGAGCAGCTCCAGCAGTGATAACCACAATATCAGCGTCGTGGCAATCAGCGTATGTAGCAGCGTAGATTTTTTTAGGAGCTGTAAACGCTAAGGCGCTTGCTAAGTCTAGTGCGTCTCCCTCAGTTTTTTTAGCGTCAATATCGATAATTCCTAATTCACGACCGATATTTTGTGTGACTGTTGCAAAAGCGAAACTTGAACCGACAGCACCGTCACCAACTAAAATAATTTTACTTTTTGATAGTGTTTGTTGCATTTACACGACCTCCATTCATTTTTTAATAGTATAACACTAATTTTCGAAAAATGAAAGACTAATCTAGACAAAAAAACAGAGAATAAATTTTGAAAACGGTTGATAAAAACTGTATTAACAGGTTTTGTGCCAAGCGTTTTAAAATATTTTCTTGATAATTCGAATGTTAGGGATAATGAAACGTATTTAAAATTATAACAGTTTATTTATAAAATTATAACAGTTTTTAATCAAAGACATTTTACAGGTTATATGGTATAATACGAAAGATAAACAGAGTAGCGTGGTGATAGGGTGTGTTTGTTCTATCATTTATGGCAGTGTTAATAGAGATATAATTGAAATAAAGGTGAAAGAATGAAATTAATAATTGGATTAGGGAATCCTGGTGAAAAATATGCCCATACACGTCATAATGTGGGCTTTGATGTGGTAGATGAATTTTTAGCGAAACACCAATTATCGATGACTGATGAAAAGTTTCGTGCTGATTATTGTGTATGGCACCATAATGGTGAACGCATTTACTTTATGAAACCATACACTTATATGAATTTATCCGGAGAGGCTTTATTGCCGTTTATGAGTTATTTTGGTATCGGAATGGAAGATATATTAGTCATTTATGATGATTTAGATTTGACACCTGGTCGCATTCGTTTACGTCAAAATGGTAGTTCGGGTGGTCATAATGGGATTAAGAGTATTATTGAAATGCTTGGTAGCCAAGAATTTAATCGTATTAAAGTAGGTATCGGTCGTCCAAAACCAGGTTGGAAAGTAGTCGACCATGTGTTGCAAGTGTTTGATGAAGATGAACGTGCGACGATTAATCAAGCCATTGACAAAACAGTTGATGCGATTGAACATTGGATTGCTCAAGATGATTTTGTCTTAACGATGAATCAATATAATCAGAAATAAAGTAGTTTAATAAGTAAAAGACAATAGACAGAGTAAGAAACCTTGCGATGAGTATATTCGTAAGGTTGTTTCTTGTTTGGATTAGTATAATATGAAAATAAGGAGAAAATATCGGAATGATTGAACAATTAAATCAGTTACCTTTTCGAGAGGTAGTGACCGATTTACAAAAATATCTTAAACCTGAAATGAATCAGTTAGTAACAGGTATTGATGATAGTGCACGTGCTGTTTTGTGGGCACAATTATTTAAGGAGAATCCACGTCAATTATTAATCGTTGAGCCAGTCGCAACACGATTAACTCAATTAGTTGAGGATTTACAAGCATTATTGCCAGATGTACCGGTGTTGCATTTTGCAGTGGAAGAGTCAATGGCACTGGAATTTTCATTTGCGTCATTTGATAATCAGATGATGCGAGTAGAGTCGTTAGCAGCGTTAGCGAGTGGCGAACCATGTGTAATTATTACATCGGGATTAGGGTTGCGTAAACGTCTTACACCAGTGGAAGTATGGCGAAATGCTCAATTGAAATTGACGGTAGGAACAGATATTGAACGTTTTGAACTTGAAAAGCGTTTAGCGTATTTAGGTTATTCAAGACAAACAATGGTGCAATCGCCAGGTGAATACAGTATTCGAGGCAGTATTGTTGATTTCTATCCATTGAATTTGCCTTATCCGGTGCGGATTGATTTTTTTGATACGGAAATTGATTCGATGCGTTATTTCGATGCGGAAACACAGACTTCGATTGAAAATATTGAAGAAGTGCATGTTTTGCCAGTTATGGATTTATTATTCAGCTTAGACGAGCAACGCCGCTTGTTACCTAAACTGCGTGATGATTTAGCCAAACGAACGGCTAAAATGAGTGATGAATCATTGCAACAAGTGTCTAAGCGTCGAATGGGTGACCATTTAGATGCACTTATGGAGGGTGAGGTTCTTCATCATGCCACTGCTTACTTAGAATATATTGATGCGAAAGGGACAACTTTAATTGATTATTTAGCGAGTGACGGCTTACTCATCATTAATGAGTTAGACCGAGTGCATAATCGAGAACGTCAAGCATTTGATGAAGATAATTTTTGGATTGAGCAAGAAGTATTAAAAGGGGACTTAATGCCTGGGCTGTCAATTAAATTATCAGCTATTGATGCGATTAAGCATGCTCAACAAGCGAAAGTGTATTGTTCTGTTATCCAAAAAGGTTTAGGTAACTTAACCTTTAAGGCGATTCATCATGTGCATTTTCGTAGTATGAATCAATTTTTCAATCAAATGCCAGTTGTTAAAGCTGAAATTGACCATTGGTTGCAACAAAATCATAGTATTCAAGTTGTTGCACCGACATTGGAAGAGGCTCGTAAAATTATTCGTATCTTTGAAGAAAATGAGATTACCCCAGTGATACTGCAAGAGTCAAGTCAACCGATTGAAAAAGTAGTCAATGTGGTTGTTGGTCAGCTGTCCAATGGGTTTGAATTACCTTTGATGAAATGGGTTGTTTTGACTGAGAAAGAGTTGTTTAATCAAGTTAAAAAACGAGTTGCTCGACAACAAAATTTATCGAATGCAGAACGAATTAAGAGCTATAATGAATTGGAAATCGGCGATTATGTCGTGCATATTAATCATGGGATTGGGAAATACACTGGAATTGATACAATTGAAATCAACGGTGTTCACCGTGATATGCTAGCTATTGTGTATCAAGATAATGCACGTATTTTAATTCCAGTAGACCAAATTCAATTGCTACAAAAATATGTAGCGTCCGAGTCAAAAAAACCGAAATTAAATAAATTAGGAACGAGCGACTGGGCGAAAACGAAACGAAAAATTGCCACTAAAATTGAAGATATTGCCGATGAATTAATTGAGTTATATGCGAAACGTGAGAGCCAACGTGGTTATGCATTTTCGAAAGATACACCTGAACAAGAATTATTTGAGAAAGCATTTGCCTATGCAGAAACGGATGACCAATTGCGAAGTGCACAAGAAATAAAAGCCGATATGGAAAAAATTCGTCCAATGGATCGTTTGCTTGTTGGTGATGTGGGATATGGTAAGACGGAAGTGGCGATGCGAGCAGCATTTAAAGCTGTAATGGACGGTAAACAAGTTGCGTTCCTTGTGCCGACTACGATTTTAGCACAACAACACTATAATTCATTGGTGGAGCGCTTTGCTGATTTTCCTGTGAAGATAGGATTATTAAGTCGTTTTGTATCGAAGAAAAAACAAGAAGAAACGCTTGAAAAATTGGCACTAGGGCAGATTGATATTGTAGTCGGAACGCACCGAGTTTTATCGAAAGACATTACTTTTTCAGATTTAGGATTATTGGTTGTCGATGAAGAACAACGCTTTGGTGTGCGTCATAAAGAACGGTTAAAACAATTAAAATCTCAAGTCGACGTGTTAACATTGACGGCAACGCCGATTCCACGAACTTTACATATGTCGATGATTGGTGTGCGTGACTTATCAGTAATTGAAACACCACCGAATAATCGTTTCCCTGTTCAAACGTATGTTATGGAACGTAATGACGGTGCGATAAAATCAGCTATTGAACGTGAATTAGCACGTGGTGGGCAATGTTTCTACCTATATAATCGAGTAGCAACGATTGAACAACGTGCCAATGAAATTGCTGATCTTGTACCCGACGCACGAATTGCGATTGCACATGGTCAAATGACAGAAGTGCAATTGGAAACCATTTTGATTGATTTTATTCAAGGGGTTTACGATGTGTTGGTAACCACCACGATTATTGAAACAGGGGTAGATATTCCGAATGCTAACACCTTGTTTATTGATATGGCAGACCATATGGGCTTATCGACATTGTATCAGTTGCGTGGTCGTGTTGGACGGACGAATCGTGTGGCCTATGCCTATTTAATGTACGAGCCATTTAAACAATTGAGTGAAGTCAGCGAAAAACGTCTACAAGCGATTCAAGAATTTACCGAGTTAGGTTCTGGATTTAAAATTGCGATGCGTGATTTGTCCATTCGTGGTGCAGGAAACTTATTAGGTAAGCAGCAGTCTGGATTTATTGATTCGGTCGGATTTGATTTATACTCTCAAATGTTAAAAGAAGCCGTCGATATGAAACGTGGTCTATCTCGACATAAAGATAGTGCTGCCTCCGATTCGATTGAGTGGGATTTATTGGTAGATGCCTATATTCCGTCATCATATATCGAAGATGAACGTCAGAAGATTGCTGTCTATAAAGCGATTCAACATATTGAATCGGAAGAAAATTATCGTCAAGTGCAAGACCAATTGATTGACCGTTTTGGTGAATTTCCAGATGAAGTCGCTGATTTATTAGAGATTGCTTTAATTAAATATTATGGTCTATCTGCTGGTATTATTCGCATTAAGCAAAAAGCAGACAAAGTCTTTGTTGATTTCAATGACAAAATGACGGCTAAATTGCAAGGAGTTAAAATTTTTGAAGCGATGCAAGATATACCGGTGAAAATGCAAGTGGCAGTTAATGAAGGTGAGCTACGAGTTGGTTTTAACATTAAAGGATTGGCTGCAGATCAGTGGTTAAATTATTTGAAACAATTTGCACGCAATATTCAAACGATGAATCAAGCAGAAGTTACCAATTAAATAGAAAGGAAACGATATACATGAGATTAGATAAATTTTTAAAAGTATCACGTTTAATTAAACGTCGTACAGTGGCAAAAGAAGTAGCAGACCAAGGACGTATTACAATTAATGGAACAGTGGGAAAATCAAGCAGTACCGTTAAAGTTGGCGATGAATTAACGATTCGTTTTGGTAATCGTTTATTAACAGTGGAAATTTCAGCGATTCAAGATACAACGAAAAAAGCAGAGGCAGCTGATTTATACAAAATCATTGCTGAAGAACGTCTTGAATCAAAAGTTGAAGATAAAGATGAATTTTTAGCTTAATGCTTGTAGCATTTGATATAAGAGATTCTTATTGTTAGCTGATAGTGAGTATGCAATATCAAACCGAATATTTGAAAAAAATAGACACTATTTCACAGTTTTTCATAGCAATTCATGGGATAGGGTGGTATACTCAATCTGTATGAGAGGTGAAGCAAATGAAACATAATAGGGAAAATTATACGGCACAGTCTCAACAGAAAAAACGTAAAGGTGTTAGTAAAATCGTCTTATTATTTTGTTTATTCATCATTGGTGTTTCAAGCTGGTCTTTGTGGCAAGTGATTGAAAAAAAAGAAGAAGTGATGATGCAACTTGCACAAGCGCAAATTGATAATAAGCAAGCAGTTGAAAAGAATCGGCAAGCACAACAAGAATATCAACAGGCGCAAGATGAAGATTATTTAGCTCAGGTAGCACGTAGGGATTATTATTATTCGAAGCCTGGGGAAGTTATTTTTGACTTTGGTAAGGAAGTTAAAACGACAAGTAACGAAGAAGACAATTGAGATGAACACAGACGAAAGGTCTGAATTTTAAGGAGGAACTAAGTATTTATGTCAATTGAAGTAGGTCAAAAACTGTCAGGGAAGGTTACTGGGATTACACATTTTGGAGCTTTCATTGAATTGCCAGAAAAACAATCAGGATTGGTTCATATTAGTGAAGTATCCGACGGATTCGTTAAGGATATTAATACGGTATTAACAGTTGGACAAGAAGTTGAAGTCAAAGTATTATCTGTGGCAGAGGACGGAAAAGTAAGTTTATCGATTCGTCAAGCTGTTGATAAACCAGTTGAAAATCGTCCGGCACGTCCACAAACAAGACGTCCTTTCGATAAAAAAGAGCAAGGCGAACAAGAACCACGTTTTGCGAAACGTAATGACATGAATAAAACTTCCCACCGACCAAGTAATCCAAATGCTAGCTCAGCTAGTTCATCTATTCGTTCAAACACTGATTTTGACCAATTGATGAGCAATTTTTTGAAGGACAGTGAGGACCGCTTAACTTCACTTAAACGTAATACTGAAGGGAAACGTGGAGGACGTGGGGGACGTCGCAGTTAGTATTAACTTTCAAAGTTTAAGGCATTCAAACGTGAAAAATTAATGTTATAACGTCATACCGTTTTTTGCCATAAAAAAGGCAGGAAACGGGTGACGTTTTTTGTATAGAAATGAGGTGAAGTAAGTGGAAAAATTTATTCAACGAATCAATCAACAATTAGAACAATGGAATGAATGGATTACGAGTAATACGATTCTATTGGCTATTTCAGGTGGGGTAGACTCGACTGTATTACTTGATGTAATGGTTGAAATTAATGCACAACTAAAAGAACCGAAGCGTTTAATTGTGGCACACTTTAATCATAATTTAAGACAATTGAGCAGCCGAGATGCTGAGTTTGTTAAGCAAATAGCTGAAACACATGGATTAATTTATTACTCACATAATTGGGCGAATCCTGCGAGTAAAAATATTGAAGCGAATGCTCGAGATGCTCGATATGCGTTTTTTGCTGAAATTATCGAACGTGAAGCAGTGGATATATTGATGACAGGACATCACTTGAATGATTTGGCTGAAACGGTGATGATGCGTATGATTCGTGGGACATCGCTTCGAGGATTGCGTGGAATAGAGCCTAATTATCGTCGTTTATTAATGACGACTGAAAAACGAGCGGTACATGTGCAAATGATGCGTCCCTTTTTAAAGATTAGCAAAGAAGAAATTCAACAATATGCACAGGAACGTGGCATTCAATTTATTGAAGATGAAACGAATCAAGATGATAAGTTTTTAAGAAATCGTGTGCGACAACGTTTGTTGCCACTATTCATGGAAGAAAATCCGAATTTTTTAGTTAATATGCTCGCCTTGCAAGAACAATTACAAGCGAGTTATCGTGTCCATTATGCCAGCTATTTACAGGAAGAGCCGATGTTGTTGATGTATTCGCAAGCATATAAGTGGGTACTCTATGTACCAGCATTTTCAGAATTGGGAGTAGATAAACGGCGTGTGTATCTTACTTTGTTCTTTGAAGAACGATTAGTTGAAGACATTCCAACTTATACCCGAGAAGCAATTGATAGAGTTGACCAATTGATTGTTAATGACCGACTACCGAATAGTACGTTTCAATTGAGTGAGGGCTGGGTAGCTCGGCGAGAATATGATTTTATTTATATTCACCCGAAAGAAATGCAAGATATGACACAGGTTGATTTTAATATTCATATCAACCAATTAAATCATTGGCATAATTTAAGCGAAACAGAATTGGTGGGCTTATTTGATGAACGGTATTTTTCAACAGCTGAATTGCTTGAAATGCCGTATGCGTTAAGATTATATTTAAAACCACATCAATTACGTGGGTTTTATTTACGACATCGTAATGAGGGTGACCGATTAGAATTGAATGACGGCAAAGGGAATGTATTTCATAAAAAAGTCAGTCGCTATATGATTGACCAAAAAATACCGATGTCGGAGCGAGAGCAATTATGGCTCTTGTGCGATAAAAAGCATGAAGTCATTTCAATTGTAGGGCATATCGCATCAAAACATTATCGCAATCGTCACCCACAAGCTCAGTGTTATGTATTTTTGTATCGCAAATTGCAAGACTATTCAAATTGAATATGTTAAAATAACAATTATGACAGAAAACATAAAGGGTAGGTGAAGAGGTGTTTGATTGAGAACACTAATTTCATCTGATATGAACGTAAAAGAATAAGAAGGGACGTTATTATGTTAGAAAAAGATATTGAACGTGTCGTTATAACACGTGAAGAAATCCAAGAAGCAGCCGTAAGATTAGGAAAACAATTAACCGAAGATTACCATGACAAAGATGTATTAGTAGTCGGTATTTTACGTGGTGCGGCACTTTTTATGATGGATATTATTCGTGAAATGGATTGCTACTTAGAAATTGATTTTATGGACGTATCAAGTTACCATGGTGGCACATCATCATCAGGTGAAGTGAAAATTATTAAGGATTTAGATACTGCCGTTGAAGGACGTCATATTTTAATTATTGAAGATATTATCGATACAGGTCGTACATTGCGTTATATTATCGACTTATTGAAATATCGTAAAGCAGCATCTGTTAAGGTTTGTACTTTAACGGATAAGCCAGAAGCACGTGTTGAAAAAGATGTTTATGCAGATTATGTTGGTATTGAAGTGCCGAATGAATTTTTAGTAGGATATGGTTTAGATTATCAACAAAAATATCGTAATTTACCATACATCGGTGTATTAAAACCCGAAGTATATACATCGTAATCGTCATTTTATGATGTGAATGAACAATCATTAAAGGAGGAAAAAACGCTATATGCAGAATCCAAGAAGAAAAAAACAAAATAATCGTAATCTTGGTCCACGTAGTCCGTTTAAAGGTCCATTATTTTATTTAATTGCCGTATTAGCGATGATGGGAGCTTTCCAATTATTTGCTGGCAATATGATGTTAAATGGTAATACAAGTGAAATAACAGCGACAGAATTTATAGAAAAATTATCAGAGGATAAAATTAAGTCTTTTGAAATTCAAGCTGGTGCTGGCTCATATAATATTCGTGGTGAGTATGAACCAACTGCTGAAACACAAAAAACAGAGCGTGATAATTTTATTCAAGTATTGCAAAATGCCAATACGACAAAACGCTTTACTACACGTGTATTAGGAAATGATACGACACTCGCTCAAATTATGAAATTAGCACAAGAGAATAAAACAGAAGTGAAGACGATAGCAGAATCTAATTTAGAAATGTGGCTATCTTTAATTCCTTTCTTATTATTAATTCCAGGCTTTGTTTTTCTTTTTTCAATGTTCCAACAAGGTGGCGGTGGTGGACGTGGTGTGATGAACTTCGGTAAAACACGTTCACGTGAAGTATCAAAAGAGAAAGTCAAAGTACGTTTCTCAGATGTTGCCGGTGCTGAAGAAGAAAAATTAGAATTAGTTGAAATCGTTGATTTCCTTAAAAATCCTAAGAAATATACTGACTTAGGTGCTCGTATTCCGGCAGGTGTCTTATTAGAGGGACCCCCAGGGACTGGTAAAACATTGCTTGCGAAAGCCGTAGCTGGTGAAGCTGGTGTACCATTCTTCAGTATTTCAGGTTCTGAGTTTGTGGAAATGTTTGTTGGGGTCGGTGCAAGTCGTGTTCGTGATTTATTTGAAAATGCGAAGAAAAGTGCTCCAGCCATTGTCTTTATCGATGAAATTGATGCTGTTGGACGTCAACGTGGTGCCGGTATGGGTGGTGGCCATGATGAGCGTGAGCAAACTTTAAACCAATTATTAGTTGAAATGGATGGTTTTGAAGGAAGTGAAGCGGTTATCGTCATTGCAGCGACCAACCGTTCAGATGTCTTAGACCCAGCGTTATTACGTCCAGGACGTTTTGACCGTCAAATTTTAGTTGGTAATCCAGATGTTAAAGGACGTGAAGCGATTTTACGTGTTCATTCACGTAATAAAAAGTTTGCGCCAGATGTGGATTTAAAAGTATTAGCACAACAAACACCGGGTTATTCAGGTGCTGAATTAGAAAATGTCTTGAATGAAGCAGCCTTAGTAGCAGCTCGTTTCAACCGTAAGCATATTACACGCTTGGATTTAGACGAAGCACAAGACCGTGTGGTAGCTGGACCAGCAAAAGTAGACCAAGTGATGTCTAAAAAACAACGACGTACAATTGCTTTCCATGAGGCAGGTCATACAGTAGTTGGTATGGTGTTAAGTGATGCACGTACAGTTCATAAAGTAACGATTGTGCCACGTGGTCGTGCCGGTGGTTATGCGATTATGTTACCAAAAGAAGACCGATTCATCGTGACGAAAACAGAAATGTACGAGCAAGTAGTTGGGTTATTAGGTGGACGTGTTGCAGAAGAAATCGTCTTTAACTCTCAATCGACAGGTGCAAGTAATGACTTTGAACAAGCAACTAATTTAGTTCGTGCCATGGTAACAGAATATGGTATGTCAGAAAAATTAGGTACGGTTCAATTTGAGGGTAATCAAAAAGTATTTGTCGGTCGTCAATATGGACAAAATGCACATTATTCTGAGCAAGTTGCTTATGAAATCGACTTAGAGATTCGCCGTATTATGCGTGAAGCGTACGAAGAGGCACACCATATTATTAATGAACATCGTGAGCAATTAAATGTGATTGCTGAAAAATTATTAGAAGTCGAAACATTGGATCGCCGTCAAATCAAAGCATTGTTTGAAACTGGTGAAATGCCAGTGGAGGAACAAAAAGATAATGCAGAAGAAGTGACACCAGCAAGTTACGATGATATTAAACGCAAAGTGGTTGAAGAAAGCCATGAGGCAGTAATTGCTGAGTCTGAACAAGAAACACAGGTTGAAGAAAATCCATATGATGCTGATGATGCATTGTAAAATGAGTGTAATCAGGATAACTAAGTATTTTTCTTAGTTATCCTGATTTTTATATGAGCGTTTTGGTGGAAATACAAGAATAAATATTTGGATAATATAGTTTTCAGAAAATTGTAAAATTAATATTGAAACAATTGTTTAAAATTAATTCTATTGATGATATTTTACAAAGCCTATTAACTAATGTGTCAGACAAATAAATCTTTTAGGCAAACCATTCGCAATTACAATCATTTTTTGGTAGACTAAAGCGTGTTTGATAGAAAAAGCAACAAAGTGAGTGGATTGGCATTACAGATAGAATCGCTATCTAGCATTGGTTTAATTGTTAGGCATTGATTTAGGATGCAACAATAAAATATTCTCATTTACTAATTCACAACTATATATAGAAAGGAAATAACAAATAAATGACAGATCAAATTTTAAAAGCATTAGCATTCGACGGACAGGTACGTGTATTTGTCTTGGACTTAACTCAATCAGTTGATGAGGCACATCGCCGTCACGATACTTGGCATACAGCGACAGCTGCATTAGGGCGTACATTAGTAGCGACGAGTTTATTAGCATCAAATCTGAAAGGCGAAGACCGTATCAGTGTTGAAATTTTAGGAGAAGGTCCAGTTGGTCGCATTATTACTGACGGAGATTCTGTTGGTAATGTACGAGGCTATATTCAAAATCCACATGTGGCATTAGAATTAAATAGTAAAGGTAAATTAGATGTAGCGGGTGCAGTTGGCCTACCAGGCACACTAACTGTTCGTAAATATATTACAGGAACAGATGAACCATTTTCAGGACAAGTACCAATGATTAGTGGTGAGTTAGCAGAAGACTTCACTTATTATATGGCGATTTCCGAGCAAACACCGTCTTCAATCGGATTGAGTGTTTTAGTTAATCCGGATGAATCGGTGGCAGCAGCAGGTGGTTTTATGATTCAAGTCATGCCAGGTGCAACGGAAGAAACAATTACTATTTTGGAACAACGAATCAATGCGATTGGGCGTTTTTCGGACTTATTAGACCAAAAGAAACCATTAGAAGAATTATTAGATATTTTAGTTGGTGAGGGAAATTCACAAATTTTAGATAAGCATGATGTTGCTTTTTACTGCCCTTGTAGCAAAGAGCGTTTCGCTAATAGCTTAAAAATGATTGGTAATACTGAACTTCAAGCAATTATTGACGAAGACGGTCAAGCAGAAACAGTATGTCATTATTGTAATGAGCATTATCATTTTACAAAAAAAGAGTTAGAATCATTATTAACGGTAGGAGAATAAGATGTTTAAAATAGGAGATATTCAAATTGATAATCCCATTGTAGTGGCACCAATGGCAGGTGTTTCTAACTCTGCTTTTCGTACAATTGTAAAGCAATTTGGTGCTGGGCTTGTAGTTTGTGAGATGATTAGTGATAAAGGGATTCAGTTTCGTAATAAGAAAACATTGAGTATGTTACATATTGCTGAAAATGAGTATCCATTGAGCATTCAAATTATGGGTGGAAATAAAGAAACTCTTGTTGAAGCAGCTAAATATGTGGCTGAAAATACGGATTGTGCTATTATCGATATCAATATGGGTTGTCCAGTGAATAAAGTGATTAAAGCAGAAGCTGGTGCTCGTTGGTTATTAGATCCGAACAAAGTATATGAAATGGTAGCGTCAGTAGTTGATGCTGTTAAAAAACCGGTCACTGTTAAAATGCGAACTGGTTGGGATAATGAGCATTTATATGCGATTGAAAATGCTTTGGCAGCAGAACGAGCAGGAGCAGCAATGGTTGCGATGCATGGGCGTACACGTGTTCAAATGTATGAGGGTAAAGCTGATTGGGATATTTTAGCACAAGTTAAAAAAGAAATTAAGACGATTCCATTCGTAGGTAATGGTGATGTGCGAACACCTGAACAAGCAAAACATTTATTGGATACAACCGGTGTTGACGGTGTCATGGTTGGACGTGCAGCTTTAGGCAATCCATGGATGATTAAGCAAATGGTTCACTATGTTACAACAGGTGAATTATTGCCACCGATGACGGCGAGAGAAAAAATTGATACAGCGATTGACCATTTAAACCGTCTAGTCGAATTAAAAGGCGACCGACCAGCAACACGTGAGTTCCGTACGCAAGCTCATTACTATTTAAAAGGTATTCCACGTGCCTCTAAAGTGAAAGTAGCGATTAATGAAACAGAAGAATCAGCTGTTGTGAAACAAATGTTATTAGAATTTGCTGATTTAGCAGAAATGCACGAAGAAAAACAAGCAGAACGCAAATTGGAACGACTAACAAATGAATAAAATAGTGTGAGCGAGGGTGTTCTGGCTTGAATCACTGGAGTAAAGTTCTTGAAGTACGCAAGTACTTCAAGAACTTTGCGAAGTGGACGTCAAGCCAACCCGAGCAAGCCGGAATACATAGTGCGACAACGAGCGTTAGAATCAATGGAATAAAAAGTGCCGGAGTGCAACAGTGCTCCAAGCAAATTACGCATTTCATCTCGTTGGAACTGGATTAACATAGTAAAAGGAGAAACGGCAATGGAAATGGAAAAAATTCCGAGTTTTACGGTCAATCATTTAATACTTGAACCAGGTCTTTATTTATCACGAGAAGACCATGTAGGTAATGCAACATTAAAATCTTATGATTTGCGTTTTACAGCACCTAATTTTGAACCAGTAATGAATACGGCAGAGATTCATACAATCGAACATTTAGCTGCGACATTTTTACGCAATGACCCAATGTATAAGCAAGAAGTAATTTATTTTGGGCCAATGGGTTGTCGAACTGGATTTTATCTAATTTTAACAGATAAAGTGAAACCTACAGCTGTATTGGATTTATTAACACGAACTTTTGAATTCATTCAAGATTATGAAGGTGACATTCCAGGTGCATCAGCACGTGATTGTGGTAATTATTTAGATCAAAATTTACCAATGGCACGCTACTATGCGAAACGTTATGTAGCTGTATTAAAACAATGGACGGATTTAACCTTTAGTTATAAAACAGAAGTTTAAAAAATGCTTACATTTTTTTATGCAGCGTATTGTATTTTAACTAAAAAAGTGTAACAATATAATTAATATAAATAGCGATTTAATCCGGTTATGTGTATTAATAGATATTCAAAACTGTATTAGTCAAAAATTTGGAGGCGAAAAGTAGTGGATATGTTCGTAGAATTAAGTCAAAAAATTTCTGGTAAAGGAATTCGTATTGCTTTCCCTGAGGCAAATGACAGACGTGTATTAGGTGCAGCTGTTCGTTTAAAATCTGATAATTTAGTAGAGCCAGTATTAATTGGTTCGCCAAGTGAGATTAAAGCGTTAGCGTCAGAACAACACTGGAATATCGAGGACTTAACAATTATCGATCCAACTAATTACGATAACTTTGATGCAATGGTAGCAGAATTTGTTGCGGTTCGTAAAGGTAAAGCAACAGAAGAGCAAGCACGTGTTCAATTACAAGATAAAGCGTATTTTGGAACAATGCTTGTTCACATGGGCTTAGCAGACGGTTTAGTATGTGGTGCTGTTTATTCAACAGGTGATACAGTTCGTCCTGCCTTACAAATTATTAAAACAAAACCAGGTGTGAGCCGTACAAGTGGTGCTTTCGTCTTAATTCCACCACAAATGGACGGACAAAAATTAGTATTTGCTGACTGTGCAATCAATATTAATCCTGATGCACAAGCGTTGGCTGAAATTGCTGTTGAATCTGCTCGTACAGCTGAATTATTCGGTATTGAACCACGTGTAGCAATGTTGAGTTTCTCATCTAAAGGTTCTGCTTCTTCTCCAGAAGTTGAAAAAGTTGTGGAAGCAACAAGAATTGCTCAAGAATTAGCACCACAATACCAAATTGACGGTGAATTACAATTTGATGCTGCTTATTCATCAGTTGTTGCTGCACAAAAAGTACCAAATTCAACAGTAGCTGGTTCTGCAACTGTGTATGTATTCCCAGAAATTCAATCTGGTAATATCGGATACAAAATTGCACAACGTTTAGGTAACTATCAAGCAGTTGGCCCAATCTTACAAGGTTTAAACAAACCAGTATCTGACTTATCACGTGGTTGCGTGGAAGAAGATGTTTATAAAGTATCAATCATCACTGCTAATCAAGCGATGATGTAAGATTAAATACTACGAAAACACCGAGAGAACGACGAATTCTCTCGGTGTTTTACTTTATATTGTATTGCGTTTGGCATTCAAATTATGGGCAGCAAAACCAATGAGTAAGATAACGACTGGTATCAACCAATTGAGTCCTTCTGCTGTCAATGGCAGTGAATGAACAAGATTAGTAATTAGTGGAATGGAAATGTTAATGGATTTTAACGCACTAATGACGCTAATGAATGAAACAGTATAAGCAATCACTTTATAAGTTAGTTTTGTGTGATGCAAGCGATGTTCAGTGAGTGATAAAATCACGAGTGTAATGGCAATCGGATAGAGTAACAATAAAATTGGTACGGAATAAGCTAAGATGCCGTCTAAGCCGATATTGGCTAATACTAAACTCCAGATTGTTAAAATGATGACAAATCCATGATAGCTAATCACCGGTATAATTTGATTAAAGAATTGAGAAATTGACGTAATTAAGCCAACACATGTATTAAAGCAGGCTAATACAAAGATTAATCCAAGTGTGATAGAACCGAATAAGCCCATTGTTTTATGGCTTGCTGCTAATAAAATGGCGGCACCATTTGAACCACTCGCCACTTGGTCAGCTCCAGCTTGACCGATAATTGTTAAGGCAAAATACACAATTGCTAATACTAATCCAGCAACTAATCCAGCCTTTGTAGCCGTTTTAGTGATTTTTTCGTCCGATAATTGATACGAACGTAAAACGGTCGCAATCAATAGACCATAATTTAAACCTGCCAATGTATCTAATGTGTTATAACCAGCTAAAAATCCTGTTATAAAAGGTTTTGCTTGGTATTCTACAGTTGGTTCTAAAGTAGCAGTAGGTTGTCCGAAAATGGTAATGAAAAACATGACGGCAATAGCTAACAATAAACTAGGTGTCGTAATTTGTCCAATGCGATGAACAATTTTATTAGGTGACCAGCTGACAGCAGCGACTAATCCGAAAAATACAATCGTATATAAGAGTAAGGAAATTGTATGATGTGATTCATTCAAATAAGGTTGAACTGCCATAGCGAAGGAAGTACTACCTGTACGAGGAATCGCAAGACCAGGTCCGATTGCAATTAAGATACCAATAGTTAAGATGTAGGCGAAAACAGTATCGACTTTTTTACCTAGATTTAACAAGCCATTTGTTTTGACAACAGTGACAATACTTAATACTGGTAGAACGACGGCTGTCATCAAGAAACCAAACCAAGCATGCCAAATATTTGAACCAGCTAATTGTGCAACAGCAGGAGGGAAAATTAAGTTTCCTGCTCCGAAAAAGATTCCAAATGCCATTAAAGCAACGGCAAAGAATTGACGTTTTGTTAACATATAAAGCTCCTTTAAAATAATAATTTCGTTTCTGATATAAGAATATAAAAATTAGTTTTAAATTAGTAAATAATAAAGCAATTCTAATCAACACTAAATTTTTAGTATCATCATAACATATAAGAAAAAAGTAGGCAATTATATTTGAGTGATTAATTATTGTGTCGCATAAAGTTGTTGGCGATATTGTTTAGGTGAAAGTCCTATATATTGCTTAAAGGCTTTAGAAAAATGTAGTGGGTCACGAAATCCAATCGAAAACGCAATAACTTGTACCGGTTCATTGGTTGTTTCGAGTAATTGTTTGGCACGTTTCATGCGAATTTGTAGCAAGTACTCTTTTGGTGATAATTCTGAAAATTGCTTAAATACGGCAGACAAATAGTTGCGTGTAATGGATAATTGTTGTGCCACAGAATGAATGGTTAAATCCACTTTGGTATATTGTGTCGACATAATTTGTTGTGCTTGCATATAGAGCTTATATTGTAAATTTTGAATACTTGATTGTGGGTTAGGTACTGTTTTTGCTATTTGATAGAGTACATCGTAGAGCTTGCTATATATATGTAATTCGTTGATTAAGGTCTTTTGCATTGTGTTTGCTTGATAGACTGTTGATTTGACGGAAAAACCTATTAAATCAGTAGGTGTTTGGGCTGAATTGATTAGCACTGGAATGTCAGCTAGTAATGTTAAGTTAATAAAATCTTTCAGTTTTGTGCCATTCATTCCAATCCAATAATATGACCAAGGGTCGTCTTTATCAGCGTAATAATAGGTTGATTCATTTGGACGCAGTAAAAATAAATCGCCTTTCTTTAATGGATAGCGAATGTTTTGATGTTCAAAAAAACCTTGTCCTTTTTCAATATAATGAAGCACATAATTTTCACGAATTGCTGGGCCAAAAGCATATCCGGGAGGACAATGTTCAAAACCACAAAAATCGAGAGTTAGGTCGATTGAATTGGTTTCATATTCTGAATAATAGTGCATTTTGTATACCTCCATAAAAAGTTCATTATGAGTGTATCACGAATTGTGGAAATGCACCAAATAAGATGATGAATTTAGATTCTCGGGTTCTTCAATATTTTTTGAAATTTTATTTAACATCTTACATTTTTCCATATTTTGCTTGCGCATATCCATTTTGGTAATCGTTTTCTTCGTTTATAATAGAACCAGTGTTAGAGATAGGAATGCACTAGAAACGTGGAATTTCCATTCTAAAGACATACAGTGAGGAGGTAGGAAAATGGTGATTATTGTAAACGATACTCTATTTTATTTACATGGAAAATCGGTGTCAATGATTTTAGAAAATCGTGACGGAATCGTTACCCTTAAACATTTTGGGCGGAAAATAACGAATTATCATTTTTCCAATCAATTACATGAACGAGACCATGCTTTTTCCGGAAATCGAGACCCATTGAACCGAACGTATAGTTATGATACGCAACGTCATATTGTTGGACAACATGGTCTAGGAGACTTTAGGCAGCCGTCAATTCGAATTCAACATCAGCAAAATGAATGGACAGATTTGAAACTGGTTGACTATAAGGTAATGAAAGGACATGAACAGGCTGATAAATTGCCAAATCCACATGGGTTAGAAGAAGCAGAAACACTGCAGTTAATTTTTAAAGATGAATTAGCAGGCATTCGTTATGAATTGTTCTACACTGTTAGTGATGAAGTCGATACGATTACGCAATTTGTTCGAGTGACCAATGAATCGAAACAGCCGATTGTCTTACACCGTGTTTTAAGTACAATGCTAGATGTTCCGGCGAAACCGTACGATGTAGTGACACTACAAGGGTCGTATGGGCGAGAAAAAACAGTGCGTCGTCAATCGGTCACGCAAGGAATTTTCTCGATTGAATCAAATCGTGGAGCTTCAGGACATGCTCAGACACCGGCTTTGATTTTATGTGACCAACGAGCAACGGATAATCAAGGTGAAGCAATCGCATTACAATTAATGTACAGTGGAAATTTCCAAGCGTTTGTTCAACAAAATCAATTAAATGAAATTCGTTTAGGTATTGGGATTAATGATGATAATTTCTCATGGGAATTAGCCCCACAAACGTCATTTGATTCACCAGTTGCATTGCTTTCATATAGTGCAAATGGTTTGCAAGGTTTGACGAGTGAAAGCCAGTCCTATATTAAGCAACATATTATTCCGGCAGCATTTTCAGATAAAGAGCGACCAATTTTAATTAATAATTGGGAAGCGACGTATTTTAATTTCAATAAAGAAAAATTATTGGAAATTGTTGATGAAGCAGCTGCATTAGGCATGGAGTTATTTGTACTAGATGACGGCTGGTTTGGTAATCGATTCGATGATAATCGTGCACTGGGTGATTGGTATGTAAATGAAACTAAATTAGGTGGCTCTTTAGCAGAATTGATTAAAGAAGTTCATCAACGTGGTTTACAGTTTGGATTGTGGATTGAGCCTGAAATGATTTCGCAGGAGAGTGACTTGTATCAAGAACACCCTGAATGGGTGATTCAAGTGCCAGGGCGTGAGCATACTTATTCACGTAATCAATTAGTGTTGGATTACAGCAATCCAGAAGTTGTCCAATATATGAAAAAATTATTTGATGACTTGCTATCGACCCATGAAATCGATTATATTAAATGGGATATGAATCGCAATATGACGAATATCGGAAATGGGGATAGCTATTTAGCGACACGTGCACAATCGCATCGTTATATGTTAGGTGTTTATGAATTAGCAGCACATTTGACTGAAAATCATCCAACAGTTTTATTTGAAAGCTGTTCTGGTGGCGGTGGCCGTAATGATTTGGGTATGATGCGTTACTTCCCACAAGTTTGGGCGAGTGATAATACTGATGCTATTTGTCGCTTGGATATTCAATATGGTTCGAATTTCTTATATCCAACGATTAGTATGGGTTCACATGTATCAGCTGTACCGAATCATCAAGTGAATCGTTTGACGAGTATTCAGACTCGTGGTGATGTAGCGATGATGGGCAATTTAGGATATGAGTTAGACTTAACTCAATTGAGCGATGAAGAAAAAGCCATTGTGAAAGAGCAAGTAGAACGTTATAAAACAATTCGTTCCACTGTTCAAAATGGGAAATTTTATCGCTTGATTAATCCAGATGAACTGCGTAATGAAGTTGCTGTACAGTATTCAGATGAAGAACAAACAGTTGTGACTTACGTACGTATTTTATCTACGATTGAAACCATTGAATCAACCCTTTATTTAAAAGGACTAGAAGAAGATACTGTATATGAATTGGCAGAAACAGGATTATGTTATTCCGGTGCTGAGTTAATGTATGCCGGCTTAACAATGGTCTTACCAGCAGGAGATTTCCTAAGTCAACAATTAGTATTTAAAAGAATAGTGTGACAACGAGCGTTTTGAAATGAACCACTGGAGTAAAAAGCGTTGGAGTGCATCAGCACTCCAAGCATTTTGCGAAGTGGACGTCATTTCAGCGAGTTGGAGCCAGAATAAAAATAGTGTGAGCGAGGGTGCTATGCCTCGAATCACTGGAGCAGAGGTCGTAGAAGCGTAAAGACGCTTCGGAGAGCTATGTGAAGTGGACGTCGAGGCAACCCGAGCGAACCGGAATAAAATAGTGTGACAACAAGTTGAAAAAAATATCATTTTAACTTGTTGGAATCAGAGCAAAAGAAAAGGAGTTTTTTTAATATGAAAAAATTAGTTGCATTATTAGCTGCTTCATCAGCTTTATTATCAGGATTACAAGTGTATGCACAAGACGGAAAATTAGAAGTTTTTAACCAAAAACGTGAAATGCAAGCTGTGTTACAAGAAATCGTCGATGATTTCAATAAAGAAAATGGAACACAAGTTGAATTAGTAACTGTTCCAGATGCAGGAAATGTATTAAAAACACGTATGGCTAATGGTGAAGCTCCAGATATTATTAATATTTACCCACAAAATATGGATTTTCAATTATGGGCTAAAGACGGACAATTTGTTGATTTAACAGAACAAGAATTTTTATCAAAATTAAAACCAGGTTCAGCTGAACAATATGCAGTTGACGGTAAAGTATATAACTTGCCATTAACAACAAATGCTTGGGGATTCTTCTATAATGTGGATAAATTTGAAGAATTAGGTTTAGAAGTACCAAAAACTTGGGCAGAATTTGAAGCATTAGTAGCTGCCATTCAAGAAAAAGGTGAAACACCATTTGCTGGTTCATTCTCAACAGCAGATTCTTGGTCATTAAATGGTTATCATCAATTAGCTTGGGCAACAGTTGCGGGTGGATTCGATGGAGCAAATGCTTACTTACGTCATAGCGACCAAGGTGCAATTAAAGGTGACGACGCTCAATTACAAGCTGTTGCTCAACGCTTACGTTTACTAACAGGTACAGCACAAAAAAATGCTAATGGAGCTTCTTATGCTGATGCAGTCGCAACATTTGCTAAAGGTGAAGCATTAATTCTGCCGCAAGGTATCTGGGCATTACCAGCAATTAATGAGCAAAAACCAGGATTTAAAGTTGCATCATTCCCATTCCCTGGTGAAAAAGAAGGCGAAGCGATGACAGTAGGTGCAGCCGATTTAGCATTCTCAATTGCAGAATCTTCTAAAAACAAAGAATTAGCTGTTAAATTCTTAGATTACTTATCAAATGAAGATGTTTTACGCAAATACTATGCAGTTGACGGAATGCCAACTTCTTTAACAGCTTTAGAAAACGAAAGTGCATTTGAAGAAACTAAAGGTATCACTGATTTAGCCTTTACTGAAAAACAAATTGTATGGTTACAAAAAGAATGGGATTCTGAAGAAGGATTCTGGCATTTAACGACTGACTTCATCAATGATGATTCAGCAACACCAGATGCATTAGCACAATACTTAAACAACTTCTTCGATACGATGAAACGTTAATCAATTAAAGTTATGAATGGGCAAAAAGTGGATAAGACAAATTTACGATGCCACTTTTTGCCTCATTTATTTTAATGAAAGACAAAAAAAGTAAATGAGGTGGAATGGAATGAAAGGGAAGTTTTTAGCAAGAAACTGGGGTTATTTGTTTGTGGTGGTACCCATCATGTTACAACTCATTTTCTTTTTTTATCCTTTATTAAGAGGGTTTATGTATAGTTTAACGAACTGGTCAGGTTTAACACGAAATTATGATTATATTGGATTTGAAAATTTTGTACGTATTTTTTCTGACAACCGATTTATTACGAGTATTCAATTTACGGTAGTATTTACGTTAGCATTGATTATTGGCGAAATTGTCATTGGTTTAGCTGTTGCCTTGCTATTAAATGAAAAAATTCCAGCTGTCGGCTTTTTTAGAACTGCCTATTTCTTCCCAGCAGTATTGAGTACCGTAACAGTGGGATTAATATTTAATCAGCTATTCAACTATGGCTTACCACAAATTGGTGAATGGTTAAATATTGAATGGCTACAAGGTAACTTATTAGCTAGTCCAAAGACAGTTGTTTGGGGTGTTATCTTTGTGGCATTATGGCAAGGTGTTGCGATGCCAATCATTATTTTCTTAGCAGGGATTCAAAGTATTCCAACGGATATTACGGAAGCAGCTCAAATTGACGGTGCTAATAAGTGGGAATTATTCTTCAAAATTAAGTTGCCGTATTTATTACCGTCTGTTAGTATGGTGTTCATCTTAGCTTTAAAGAGTGGGCTAACGGCTTTTGATAATATCTATGCTTTAACAGGTGGTGGCCCTCAAAATAAAACAACAAGTTTAGGATTGCTAGTTTATAATACAGCCTTTAAAACGAATGAAGTGGGTTATGCTAATGCGATTGCAGTGGTATTATTCATTATTATTGTAGTTATTTCAGTCTTACAAATGCGTATCAGTAAGAAATTTGAGCTCTAGAACATCGAGTGAGGAGGGATATTAGATGAAAGCGAAAAAAACAGCTGTTTTTGCAGCCTTAGTTGCAGGGCTACTCTTGATTTTTGTGCCGATGTATTTGACGTTGACGAGTTCTTTTAAAGAAACCTCTCAAATTACGAGTGATTTCTTTGGATTACCGAATCCATTTACATTATTCAACTTTGAACGTGTATTTAAAGACGGTTTATCAATGCACTTTATTAACTCTGGTATTATTACAGTCGTATCAATTGCGTTAATTATTTTAGTGATTCCAATGGCTGGGTATGCGTTAGTGCGTCATATGCAACGTAAAAAATCGTATCAAATGATTTACACATTATTAATTATTGGAATTTTCGTGCCATTCCAAGTGATTATGTTACCTTTAACAAATTTAATGGGAAAACTAAATTTAGCAAATATTCCTGGTTTAATTATTTTGTATCTAACATTTGCGATTCCACAGACATTGTTTTTATATACAGGATATATTCGTTCGGTAATACCGGCTGAATTAGATGAAGCAGCTTCAATTGACGGCTGCAATCCGATTCAAACATATTTTAAAATTATTTTTCCGGTATTAAAACCAATGCACGCAACGGTTTTAATTATCAATGCATTATGGATATGGAATGATTTCCTATTACCATTATTGATGTTGAACCGCAATAAAGATTCATGGACATTACCATTGTTCCAATATAACTATCAAGGACAATATTTTAGTGATTTTGGACCGTCATTTGCATCATATGTGATTGGTATCGTAGCAATCTTAATCGTTTATTTAATCTTCCAACGTAATATCATTTCAGGTATGGCGAATGGAGCAATCAAATAAAAAATAGTGTGACAACGAGTGTTTTGAAATGAACCACTGGAGTAAAAAAGTTGGAGTGCATCAGCACTCCAAGCATTTTGTGAAGTGGACGTCGAGGCAGCTCGAGCGAGCCGGAATAATATAGTGTGAGCTAGTGGAACTTGAGGTTAGCTAAGCGAACTAGAATAAAATCAAGGGGGCATTGGCAAAGTTCAATTCAGTTATATGAGGTGAACAAGGTCAATGTGCCTTTTTTGACTATGAAAGGAAGAAGACAATGGAACAACATTGGTGGCAAAATGTCGTGGTATATCAAGTATATCCACGCAGTTTTCAAGATTCAAATGGTGACGGCATCGGTGATTTACAAGGGATTATTTCACGCTTAGATTATTTAGAAAAGCTAGGTATTGGTGCGATTTGGCTCAGTCCAGTTTATGCATCGCCCAATCGGGATAATGGTTATGATATTAGTGATTATTTAGCGATTATGACTGAATTTGGAACAATGGCAGATATGGAGCGATTAATTTCAGAAGCTAAAAAACGCAATATTGAGATTATTATGGATTTAGTTGTGAATCATTCGAGTGACCAACATGCGTGGTTTGTTGAGGCGAGAAAATCAAAAGACAATCCGTATCGTGATTATTATATTTGGCGTGATGCAGTTGACGGTAAGGAACCGAATGAGTTGCAGGCGGCATGGAATGAAAGTGCATGGCAATGGGATGAAGTAACAGGACAATATTATTTCCATTTGTTTAGTAAAGAGCAACCAGATTTGAACTGGGATAATCCTCGTTTACGACAAGAAGTGTACGATATGATGAATCAATGGGTCGATAAGGGAATTGGTGGTTTCCGTATGGATGTGATTGATTTAATTGGGAAAATACCAGATGAATCGATTACGGTTAATGGCCCTAAGTTACATGATTATTTACAAGAAATGCATCGAGAAGTATTGGCAGGTCATGATTTGATGACGGTTGGAGAGACATGGAGTGCTGATGTTGAAAGAGCGAAATTGTACTCTAATCCGGAACGTAAGGAATTGTCGATGATTTTCCAATTTGAGCATATCATGCTTGACCAAGCAGGTAGTGAAAAATGGGATTTAGCACCTTTAAGCATTCCAAAGCTGAAAATAGCATTGAGTCGTTATCAAACAGAATTAGGTAATGACGGCTGGAATAGTTTATTCTGGAATAATCATGATACGCCTCGTATTGTCAGTCGTTGGGGAAATGATAAAGAGTGGCGTGAACGTAGTGCCAAATTATTTGCGATTTTATTACATACGATGAAAGGTACACCCTATATTTATCAAGGAGAAGAAATTGGAATGACTAATCGTCCGATTGAATCGATTGACCAAGCGGATGATATTGAATCTATTAATTTTTATCATGATGCGTTAAGTCGTGGGATTTCTCATGACCAAGCGATACGTTCAATCAATGCTAAGGGACGTGATAATGCTCGTACGCCTATGCAATGGGATTCGACACCACATGCAGGGTTTACTAATGGGAAGCCATGGTTGGCAGTCAATGAAAATTATGTCGAAATTAATGTTGAATCAGCATTAGATAATCCAGATTCTATTTTTTATACTTATCAACGCTTAATTCAGTTGCGTAAAAATCATTCAATTGTCACTTGGGGTGAATACAAATTATTGGATACGGTTGATAATGTGTTTGCGTTTGAACGTTTGTTTGAAGATGAGGTGTGGGTGACCGTTGCTAATATTAGTGCTGACAATCAAGGGATTGATTTATCCGGTTATCAGTGGCATGAAACCTTAATCTCGAATATCAACAGTCGCAGCGAATTTAATGGTATTTTACAGTTAGCACCTTATGAAGCCTTTTGTATTCGAGTAACACGATAAGTTATCAAGCTCTTTGAACGATTGTTCAAAGAGCTTTTGCATAGAATTTAGTCAGTGAAATTTGTTATACTGATGTCAGAGAATGCGAGGTGATAGGGTGAATCAGAAAAGAGTATGGTTACTTTTCAAGGTAATTTTTATTGCAGTGGTATGGTTGATGTTATATTTACCAAATCAAGAAGCGATTCAATCCATTATCCAACAAGATAATCAATCGACTTTAGACAAAGTAGTTCAAGTAACTCGTCAATTGTTGAATTTGCCTCTTCCAGAAAAGAATGTAAGTAGTGAGATTATTGGAACAAATCAAACGACATTCGCTAAACCACGGCAATTGAATTCAGCAGTGTATCATCATGATAATTTTCAGTATGCAGAACGTGTGGCACAGCAGTTTAATCAAGACGTGAATTTAGATGAATTGAATCGTATATTTGTTTCTAAAATCAATGAAAAGTATAATGCTGTAAAATCTGTAGGGCAACATCTATCTGAGGGGACGATACAACGTGCAGCACAATTATCAGATTTCCATTATTTGAATGCAGAAACAATAAATGGTGAAAGTTTTGCTAGTTTATTTGAGATTTCTCAAGCAGAAACTCGTATCAGTGAATATTTGTATGAGCTGCATATTGTGGCAACAGATGTTCATTTAAAGACATGGAAAAACAGTGAAATTCTTGCAGACTATTTATTAAAGGCACTGGAGAAAAATGATTTCTTCAATCATGAACAGCAATGGGTATCACAATATATTGCGATAAAAGTGGCTGCTTCCGATTATTTAGTGGACAAATCGCCGTATGTGCGAATGGTAGTGGTTTTGACAATGGATAATCAATGATAGTGGATAGATGACTATTTGTGGTGGAAAAACATCATGTATCAACCCAATCCAAGCAAGGCAAAAAACGAAAAAAATTCTTGACCCACATCACAAAATATTTTATACTGTAATAGTTGGAAACAACACGTCATAGTAGCTCAGCTGGATAGAGCATTCGCCTTCTAAGCGAACGGTCGCAGGTTCGAATCCTGCCTGTGACGTTATGAAATGAAACGGTACGACAATGACTCACTCATTTTCGTATCTTTTTTTGTATTTCAGCTTGAACGGTTGCTTAGTCCCTTTCGAAACAACACGTTCGTAGTTGTGTTATAGTAGTTTGAGAATAAATGAACATGAAAGAGGAGTAGTCTGATGAAGTTAACACTAAGAAAACCTAATTTATCCGATAAAGAAGAGTTAATCGCTTATCGTAATGCATTCGGTGAGACGCCAAACGGTATTGACGGAACATCGTTTTTAACGAGTTATGATTCAATAGAGGAATGGCTGCATTTTTTAGAGATACTGGAGCAGGAAGAAACAGCACCGGATAATTTAGTGCCTGCTCATCAATATGTGTTAGTTGACGACAATCAACGAATATTAGGCATGATTAATTTGCGTTTGAAGTTGAATGATTATTTGGCTCAATATGGGGGTCATGTAGGTTATTCTATATTACCAAATGTGAGAGGACTAGGATTTGGTTCGCAACAGCTTGCCTTATTATTACCAATCGCTCGACAATTAGGTATGGAAAAATTATTGATTACTGCTAGCGAAACGAATGGCGCTTCTCAAAAAGTGATTGAAAATAATGGTGGGGTATTTGAACAATCGGTTCAATTTCTTGAAGAAAATGATGTACTGTATCGTTATTGGTTGACATTGGAGCCATAGTGATGCAAAAAAAATTAGATTTTATTTTGAAGTTTTGGATTCTTTTGTTAACCTTGTCGGCTGGCTTTTTAAATGCATCAGTGTTTTTAACTTATGGAGTGGTCGTAACGCATCATACTGGCACAAGTACGCAAGTAGGTATTAATATTATTCACAAAACATCAGATTCGATTGTATTGTTAGTAGGGTTATTATTCGCTTATATTTTAGGTGCTATGCTGAGTGGTTATGTATTTCATAGTGAAGAATTTGGACCTAAAAAACGTTACGGTTTAACATTAATTTATTTAAGTCTAGGTTTATTTTTAGTGAAATGGTTTCATTTTACTGATCATTTCTTTTTATGGTATGCCAGTTTTATGATGGGGACACAAAATGGTATGTTCGTATTTTATCGTGGAATGGTCATACGTACATCGCATATGACAGGCAATCTAACAGATATTGGGTTAACATTAGGTCGTTGGATACGTGGAAATGACCGACGCTATCGGAACAAATTCACATTTTTATTGGCGAATTGGGTATCTTTTGTTATCGGCTGTATGAGTGCTTCTTTTGCAGTCCAAATTATAGGTAGTAGTGCCTTTTATTTAGCATCTCTTATTTCAGGTTTTGCTGGTTTTTATTACTTTTTATTGTATCATCTATTAAAGCGACATATTAACTCAATACTTGACATTCCAAATAATCGGTAGTTGTGAGAATGTTGAGTATTTTTGAGAAATAGTTTTAGTTTTTAATTTTAATGAAAATTTAATAAGAAAGCATAGGCAGTCAACATTTGTTTGTGCTATACTGTCGATATGAAAAAACCATTAAAGGAGACGGTTGTATGACATTAGCGTATATTTCACGTGTTTATGAAGAATTAGAAAGACGTTTACCACATGAATTAGAATATTTACAAGCAGTAAAAGAATTTTTAGATGCTGTGGAACCTGTGATTGAAGCACACCCAGAGTATGAAAAAGAGGCAGTATTAGAGCGCCTAATTGAGCCAGAAAGAATCATTTCTTTTAGAGTTCCATGGGTAGATGATGCAGGAAATGTACAAGTAAACCGTGGATATCGTGTACAATTCAATTCGTTAAATGGCCCTTATAAAGGTGGTTTACGTTTTCACCCGTCGGTTAACCAAAGTATTTTGAAATTTTTAGGGTTTGAACAAATCTTTAAAAATATATTAACTGGATTACCAATTGGTGGTGGTAAAGGCGGTTCTGATTTTGACCCTAAAGGAAAATCAGACGAAGAAGTGATGCGTTTTTGCCAAAGTTTTATGACAGAATTGAGTCGCCATATTGGTGCTGATGTCGATGTTCCCGCAGGTGATATTGGGGTAGGAGCACGTGAGATTGGTTATTTATATGGTCAATACAAACGTCTGCAATTACCGACTGCGGGTGTCTTAACTGGTAAGCCTATTCCAGCCGGTGGTTCAAAAGGTCGTGCTGAAGCGACAGGTTATGGATTAGTTTATTTCTTAAATGAAATGCTAGCTGAAGCTGGTGAAGTATTAAAAGGTAAAAGAGTAATTATCTCAGGTTCAGGTAATGTTGCTTATTTTGCAGCTCGTAAGGTCGAAGAATTTGGTGGGGTTGTTGTTTCTTTAAGTGACTCTAATCATGCTGTTGTTGCTGAAAATGGTATTAATTTAGATATTATTAAGCAATTGAAAGTTGACGGTCGTGAACGAATTAGTCGTTATGCAGAATTTGATGCCACAGCGACAATTATCGAAGGTTCAATTTGGGATACAGACATTCAAGCAGATGTTGCTCTACCATGTGCAACACAAAATGAAATTAACCACGTCCAAGCAGAACGTTTAGCTAAAAATGGTGTGAAATTTGTTGCTGAGGGAGCAAATATGCCAAGTGACTCTCAAGCGATTGAAGTGTATCGTCAACATGCAATTCATTATGGACCAGGTAAAGCTGCCAATGCTGGTGGAGTTGCTGTTTCAGCCTTGGAAATGAGCCAAAATTCAATGCGTTTAAGCTGGGATGCTGAACGTGTTGACGAAGAATTACAACAAATTATGAAAAATATATTTGCACAATGTATTAAAGCTCGTGATACTTATGATTTAGGTGTGGATTATGGAAAAGCAGCAGACATCGCATCATTTGAACAAGTAGTAACATTGTTATTATTACATGGTGTTATCTAATTAATAAAGTCCGAGAAGGCTGTAAATAAACTTTAAACGGTAGGGTAAGAATGAACGATATGACATTCTTATCCTACCGTTTTCTCGTGCAAAACATAGCATTTTTTAGATTTTTGTATTACACTTAAACGTATGGGGAAAACATTTATCTTGTTTAGTGATGAATGGTTTATCGCCAATAATAAGGGAGGCAAAAAATGAAAGTCGGATTTATCGGAGTTGGAAATATGGGGAGTGCTCTTTGTAAGAGTATTGCCTTAAACGATGATATTGAGCTATTTATCAGTAATTATTCTTTAGAAAAAGCAGAACGATTATTGACGCAGCTTCATCATCCTAATGCTTACCTTATGGATAATGCTCAAATCGTGGCTCAATCAGATTGTGTATTTATAGGATTGAAACCAAATTTGATACTTGATGAATTAGCACGATTAACTAAAGTTGCGAATCCCAACATTACATGGGTGTCAATGGCAGCTGGCATTGACTTAATGCAGTTGACCGAGGTGACAAACCAGCAAGCAGTTATTCGCATTATGCCTAATACACCGGTGGAAATTGGTTTCGGCATGACGACATATGTAGCTAATAACTATGTTACCCATTCTAAGATGAATGCTTTTAAACAATTGATGACACGGACTGGAACGATAATCGAGTTGCCTGAAGCGCAAATTGATGCTGCTACGGCTATTGCTGGTTGTGGGCCAGCCTATGTCTATCAAATGATTGAGGCATTAAGTGATGCCGGTGTTAAAATTGGTTTGCCACGTGCTTTAGCTCAGCGACTAGCAACGCAAACCTTAATCGGTTCAGCCCAAATGGTAGAACAAACGGCTCAACACCCAGCTGCATTGAAAGATGCAGTAACTTCTCCAGGTGGGAGTACGATTGCTGGTGTGACGGCTTTAGAGGCGAATGGGTTTCGCCATGCTACAATTGAAGCGGTGGTAAAAGCATTTGAACGAACGCAACAATTAAAAGAAGAGAAAAGAGGTTAAATATGAGAAGAAGAGAATATCGGCGACGTTCCAAAAAACGAGGGGGCTGTTTAAAGTTTTTCTTATTGATATTATTCGTTATTCTTTTAATCGCGGGTGGCTTATTATTTAAGCTTTATCGAGATGCAAAGAGTCTTTCACAGAATGTGTTTACTGAAAAACCACAAACACAACAAGTGATACGTGATACTTCAGCGAAAGTATCGGAAATTAAGCCGATTTCAATTCTATTATTAGGAATTGATACTGGTGAATTTGGTCGAATTGAGCAAGGTCGTTCAGATGTGATAATGGTGGCGACGCTTAATCCTAAGACCAAACAAACTACATTAGTGAGTATCCCTCGTGATAGCTATACAAAAATTATTGGCCATGATACGGAAGACAAGATTAATCATGCGTATGCATTTGGTGGAAAAGCAATGGCAGTGAATACCGTTCAAGCCTTACTCGATATTCCAATCGATTATACTTTTTCAATTAATATGCAAGGATTTGAAGATATTGTCGATGCAGTAGGGGGTATCACTATTACACCGACATCGACCTTTACACAAGACGGTTACGAATTCAATGAAGGACAACCAGTTCAAATGAACGGTGCAATGGCATTAGCCTATACACGAAATCGTGCAGATGCAGAAGGTGATTATGGTCGCCAAGAGCGTCAAAGACAATTATTACAAGCAATTGCACAAGCTGCATTGAGTTTGAATTTAGTAGCAAAATATCAAGAGATATTACAGACATTGAACGGAAATTTATCAACGGATATGCCATTTGCTGAGATGATTAAAATAATGCAAAAATATGGCGATGCGTTGCAATCGTTAAATACGATTCAACTTTCAGGGACTGGTGAATTACGAGATGATATTTACTATGAAATGTTAGATAAAACTCAATTGAGCGAGGTTATTACACAATTAAAAGCACAATTAGAACTGAATGAATAAGTTTCGCATGTGAGAATATGTTTACATTTCAATGAAAATAAAGTTTGTATCTTTTATAAAAGGTATTATTATGATACAATAACCTTTATATAAAAAGCGTGGAATATAGATAGGCGGAGGAAATAAATGTCACAACAACGTGGACTTCTCATTATATTATCAGGGCCATCGGGAGTAGGAAAAGGTACCGTTCGAGCTGCAATATTTAAAAATAATCGATTTAATTATGTTTATTCGGTTTCAGCAACAACAAGACAAAGTAGACCGGGTGAAGTAGATGGTGTGGATTACCATTTTGTCTCAAGAGAAACATTTGAACAATATATTGAAGAAGATGCATTATTAGAGTATGCCGAGTATGTTGGCAATTACTATGGTACTCCAATTCAAAAAATTGAAGAAAACTTAGCTGCAGGTAATGATGTCTTTTTAGAAATTGAAGTACATAGGTGCGTTAAAAGTACGTGAGCGAATGCCGGAAGGAATTTTTATTTTCTTAGCACCACCAAATTTAGCAGAATTAGAATCACGTATTTTAGGTCGTGGAACAGATCAACCTGAAATTATATATGAACGCATGCAAATGGCACGTGAAGAAATTGAATTGATGCAACATTATGATTATGTTGTAGTGAATGATACAGTTGAAAATGCTGTTGAAAAAGTCAATGCAATTATTCAAAGTGAACATTTAAAAGTAGAACGCGTCGTGGATAGAATTAAATCAGATATTCATGATTATTTTCAAGAATCGTAATACAAGAATAGAGCAAAGGAGTGGATTATTATGATGTTATACCCGTCAATTGATAAATTAATCGAAAAAGTACCGTCAAAATACGGTTTAATCATTTTAGCAAGCAAACGTGCGCATGATATGCGTGTGAATCATGACTATTTATTAGATAACTATGAATCTGAAAAAGCAGTAGGGAAAGCATTAGAAGAAGTTATCGCTGAAAAATTAATGCCCAAGGAATAACATAGTGCGAGTGAGGGTGTTCTGACTCGAAACACTGGAGCAAAGGTCACAGAAGTGCTTTGCGAATTGGAAGTCAAGTCAACCCAAGCAAGCCGGAATAATATAGTGCGAGCGAGATAGCTTTATCTCAGAGCATTGCAAGAAATTGTTAGAGTGAGTAAAAGGTAATGTATGAATCATCATGCATTGCCTTTTTCATCTATGGACACAGAAAAAAGGGACATAAAAGACTCGCTAGGAGCTTTTATGTCCAAAATAATTATTCAATTATTGATAGATGTTAACTGGTAATTCATCAGTTGTACCGAAGTACCATGCTACTACATCACCCTCAGATAATGTTTGAGAAACAACACCGTATTCAGCATATTCACCATTTAATAAATATACCCAAGTTTTCATGTTGTCATAATCATTTTCTGTTCCTGAGATTTCAGTAATGATACCTTGTTCTTTATCAAAATTGAAGTCAAAGCCGTCAATGCTTTCCATAGCTTCTAAAATTGATTTACCAACAGCTTCTTTAGCAACAAGTGATGCTTTTTCTTCGCCGTTAACATAAATTTTGAACATTACATCTTCTTTAGCAACTGTTGAATCAGTACCCTCTGCTGCACTGTTATCAGCACTAGTAGTTGTCATTTCATCTCCAGCAACAGTAGTTGTCATATCGTTAGGTGTACTAACTTGAGCTTCCGTAGTTGTCGCAGGAGCCATAGTAGTTGTTTCAGGTGCAACAGTTGTCGTTGTTTCAGGAGTAGAAGAATTAAATTGTCCACATGCAGCTAAAACAATTGTTAAAACAGGTAATGATAATAATTTTGCGATTTTTTTCATTATATAACCTCCTATAGTTTTGTTCGGTGAAATGAGTTATACACATTCGCAATACATAAGATAAACATACAAATATTCTGCCATACTTATAGTGTTATTTTACTTCATGTATAAGTCATATAACCTACTTCTTAACTATAAATTTAACAATAAAATGTTAAAAAGTCAAATTATTAGTATTCTATAATTTGATTCTTTATAATAATAACTATTATGCGATACTCAGAAAAGGGAGTTAAGTAATGGAGCAATTTTATATTAAATCGTTAGCAGAAACACAATTTTGCGCCCAGTTACTAGCAAAAAGTGTACCATCTAACATGGTCATATTATTGGACGGGCTATTGGGAAGTGGAAAAACGACATTTACACAAGCATTTGGTAAACAATTAGGTATCCAACGTGCAATTAAAAGTCCAACCTATATGATTGTTAAGGAATATCCCCATGCGACAGGACGTTTAGTTCATATTGACGCATACCGTCTTGAAGATGGTGGTGCAGATACCATTGATTTTGCAAGTTATTTGACTGAAGATACGATTATTGTGATTGAATGGGCACAATTTTTAGAAGATTATTTACCAAAAAATCGATTGAAAATTCAATTTATCCCACAAGAAGAAACGGACGCACGACTAATTGTCGCACAAGTTGAGGGTGATTATGCGAATGAGTATCAGGAAGTATTGATGAGGTGGAGGGAGTTAATGAATGAATCAAGAAATTGAAGCAATTGTTCGGTTAGCAGAACCACAAGATGCACGAGCAATTATTGGGCTATGTCAGCAAGTGGGAAGTGAGACGCCTTATTTGACTTTTGGGCCAAAAGGATTAGATTTGTCAGTTGAGCAAGAAGCTACTCAAATTCGTCGCTATCAACAATCGGAAAATAGCTTATTAATTGTAGCTGAAGTAGACGACCAATTAGTAGGTATGGCAAATTTAACTGCGTTTAATGAGGAAAAACAGCAACATGTTGCTGAAATTGGAATTTGTTTAATTCGGGAATATTGGGGCTACGGTTTGGCGAAAATGATGATGGAAATGTTACTGGATTTCGCAGAACATTCTGCTATTAAGGTGATTACATTGGAAGTTGTACAAGAAAATGTTGCAGCCGTTGGATTGTATCAATCTTTTGGCTTTGAAATTGTAGGTAAATTATCCAAACGATTATGTCATGAATGTGAATATTTCGATTCGTATGTTATGGAGAAACGTATCGGATAGTCAAAGCGTTTAGATGAAACATATTTAATATAAGGTGTATTTAATATAAGGTGTATTGACTTTGTTCTTCTGTTTGTATTACAAACATAGGGAAGAGGTATGAATTTATGGGAATGGTATCGTTAAGACTTAACAGTGTAGAAGAAGAATTATTTAGAAGTTACGCAATACATACAGGAAAAACCTTATCAGAACTGTTTAAAAGTGCACTATTGGAACAAATAGAAAACCAACTAGACTATGAAACAGGCATACAAGCCTTAAATAAATTTCACGATAACCCTGTAACACATTCGATAGATGATCTTATTGAGGAACTAGAAAATGAGTTATAAGCTAGTGGTTAGCGATGATGTTAGAAAACAAATAAAAAAAATGGATAAGCATGTAGGGCTTATGCTGGCTAAAGATATGAAAAAAGGCTTGATGGGCTGACTAATCCACGACAGATAGGTAAGGCACTAACAGGTCAGTATAAAGGGTTATGGCGGTACAGAGTTGGAAATTACCGCATTATTTGCGATATTGTTGATGATGAGTTAATTATATTAGCTCTAGAAGTTGGGCACAGAAAAGACATATATACAAAATAAACGCTTAGGATGGGCGTTTTTTTTGTATGCAGTAATGTATGGATACAAGAAATACTAACATAAAAAATAAGTTAAGGGTAAAATCGTTGTAAGTGCGTCTTAAAGATTAGATAACTGTTAAAAACTATAGGATAAAGGGTTTAGCAGTAAATGAAAATGGGTGTAATTGCTCGTTGTGTAAGAGTATGTTACAATGAATCGAATTGATAAAATAAAAGGAATGATTAAACGAAATGGTATATACAAACTTAATCGAGCTTTTTCCAACAATAAAAATAGAATTTAATCAGCCACTATCTAAATATACTTATACAAAGACTGGTGGACCTGCTGATGCCGTTGCTTTTCCGGCAACGATTGAAGAACTTCAAGCATTATGCACTTGGGTAAAAGAAAATCAAGTACCTTTGACTGTTTTAGGTAATGCTAGTAATTTAATTGTTCGTGACGGTGGCATTCGTGGTTTAGTGCTTATTTTAACGGAAATGAATCACATTGAAGTGACGGAAGATAGCGTATATGCACAGAGTGGTGCTGCGTTGATTCAAGTGAGTCGTATGGCAGCGAATCACCATTTGACTGGGCTAGAATTTGCTTGTGGTATCCCAGGTAGTATTGGTGGGGCTGTCTATATGAATGCTGGTGCCTATGGTGGTGAAGTTGTGGACGTGATTGAATCGGTTGATATTTTAACGGCAGACGGTACAATTCGAACTGTCGATAATTCAGCATGTGAATTTAGTTACCGCCATAGTCATTTCCAAGAGACAGATGATATTATTTTAGGAGTGACTTTTAAGTTATCAAAAGGTAATTTAGCTGAAATTGAAGAGCAAATGGCTTATTTAACAGAGTTGCGAGAAAGTAAGCAGCCATTAGAATATCCGTCATGTGGTAGTGTCTTTAAGCGTCCAGAGGGGTATTTTACTGGTAAATTAATTCAAGATGCTGGCTTACAGGGCTATCGCATTGGTGGGGCAGAAGTTTCAAAAAAACATGCTGGCTTTATTGTAAATATCGATAATGCAACTGCAACGGATTATGTTCAATTAATTGCCTTTATTCAAGATGAAATTTGGAATCGTAATCAAGTTCGTCTTGAAACAGAAGTGCGTATTATTGGTGAGGAAGCATAAAATGGCGACTCAATTTTCAACGATTGAAGAGGCATTAGCTTGGCTGCATGGTCAGAAGAATCTGATACATCGTGGGAGTTTGGATAAAATTAAAATGGCACTGGCTTTTTTAGGGAATCCACATAAAAATTTAAAGACGATTCACATCTCTGGAACGAATGGCAAAGGCTCCGTGACGGCGTACTTAAAACAATTATTTTTAGCACATGGTATGTCAGTGGGTGCTTTTACTTCGCCACATATTATGCGTTTTAATGAGCGAATTACGTTTAATCATGAAGAAATTAGTGATGAAACATTAATGCGTTTGATGAGTCAAGTAGCATTAATGAATGACTATATGGAACAGACGGAATACGGTCGTTTAGTTTATTTTGAATTATATACCGTCTTGATGTTTTTATACTTTCAAGAAAAACAGCCGGATATTTGCTTGATTGAAGTAGGAATCGGTGGCTTGTTGGACTGTACTAATGTTATCGAGTCGTCTGATGTGGTGATTACGACTGTAGGTTTAGACCATATTGATAAATTAGGTTCAACTTATGCCGAGATTGCTACGCAAAAAGCTGGTATTATTTATCCACATTCCGATGTTTATGTAGGAGAATTGCCAGAATCAGCCTTACTAGCAGTGGAATCTGTCTGCCATGAAAAGGGGGCCACATTACATCATTTGCCAAAGGAACAACCGTATCAACTAGTATCGGAATCATTAGTTGAGGGCACATCGTTTAAGATTGCTGATAATTTTTATACTATTCATTTATTAGGACGTCATCAAGTACATAATGCTGCATTGGCACGAATGGTATTTGTCAATTGGATGCAAAAGAATTGTCAAAAATTAGATGAAACGAAAGTGCGTCATGCATTAGCAGCGACCAAGTGGCTAGCTCGTATGGAGAAGATGAGCGACAATCCACTTGTTTATATTGATGGTGCTCATAATGAAGCAGGGATTAAGGCACTTATACAAGTAATTCAAACACATTTTGAAAATCAGTCGGTTTCAATATTGTATGCTGGTTTGCAAACGAAAAATCAAGTAGAACATTTAGCTTTATTGCAATCTATGCCACTTGAACAATTAGTGTTGACTACTTTTGACCATTATCAAGCAATGACAGAAGTGCAGTTTGCTGAGATATATCAAGATAGTAATGTGCCAACACGATTTGAATCGGATTGGTATTCTGTCTTACAATCTCGGAATAATACAATCTGGATTGTGACTGGTTCTCTGTACTTTGTATCCGAAGTACGTCAAAAATTTATAGGATAAAAGAATAATTTATCTCTTTTTGTTGTATTTATACAATGAAAGGAGTTTTTTTATGGAGTCAAAAATATTATCATTTATCGAAGAAGTGCCGAGCCAATCACGACCACGTGAACGTTTATTGGAGTATGGCGAAAAAGCACTCTCAGACCATGAATTATTAGCAATTCTTTTGCGTACTGGAACACGTAAAGAGCATGTACTACAATTGTCGATGCGATTGCTGCAACGATTTGAAAATTTAGCTGGATTGTCATTGGCGAGTCTTGATGAATTACAAGAAGTTGCAGGCATTGGCAGTATCAAAGCAGTAGAATTAAAAGCGATGATTGAGCTAGGTTTACGCATTACTGCCAGTAATTTACCTAAATTTGGAAAAATTCGTTCGACAGAAGATATTGGTAATTGGATGAAATTAACGATGAAAGACTTTCATCAAGAACATTTAATAGCAGTCTTTTTAAACACAAAAAATGAAATATTAAAGTATAAAAATATATTTATCGGAACGGTTAATAGTTCCGTGGCCCATCCACGTGAAAGTACGAAATGTTCATTATTGAAAAGATAATGCGAGCTGGTATGGAGGTTTAGTAATTAATAGAGTAATTATTAGTCATATTAACTCGAACGCTTATTTTGAAAAGTAGAATGATTGGGTAACGCCATGAAATACTTTCTTTAAACTCTGCCATGCGTAATATTGCGTAAACAATATTGGGTGTGAAGTGCAGTGAAGTCGGCAGAATAGGGCTAAGTAGATATGCCGGAAGTCGCTAAATATGGTGAGGGGACAAAGCCATGTTGACGATTGTATTCACTTGAGGTTGAGTAAAATGTTTCGCTATGAAAAACCTTGCAGTATAAATGGTACTGGAAAGTAATGCAATTAAAGTGGCCACCTAAGTTTAGTATTTGATAGAAATAAGTGGACATTGGAAGCGAGTAATAGGGAGAATTTACGTTTGATGAACTAGTAAAATGGTGACATTTTTTAATACTCGTGAAAGCGGTGGGACGACCGATGACTTGTGGTAATGCACAACGAGGAATAGCCACCAGTCAACGATTGTTGATGGAACGCGGTATGCGATGAAAGTTGCTTGTACCGTGTGGTGTGGGGGAAAAGTAGGCGATGACTTCAAATATTTACCTATCACAATTATTTAAAGAAGCTGTTAAATATCCAACAGCTAGGCTTATTATTGGACATAATCATCCCTCAGGAGACCCGGAACCGTCGCCTGCTGATTTAATTTTCACGCAAAGAATGATTGAATGTGGGGAATTAATGGGGATTGAATTATTGGATCATATTATTGTGGGACAAGATTGTTTTATCAGTTTGAGAGAAACAACACATTTGTTTGATGAAAAGTAAGAGTTTGAAATACTATGATTGACGGTTAGCTGTTTTCTCGACATAATAAAGGAGTTAGAAGTTAGGTTAAGGAGCAGATAAGATGAGTCATAAAATTTATTCGATGACATTTTCAAGTATTTATGATGCGTTAATTAATAAAGCACAACGTAAGAATCGGACGAAAGAAGAAGTAGATACGATTATTTCATGGATGACAGGGTATAGTGTAGAGCAATTAAGTGAAATGGCACAGACAGAGATTGATTATCAGACATTTTTTAAGCAAGCCCCAGCGATGAATGAAGCACGTCATTTAATTAAAGGTTCTATTTGTGGTGTGAAAATTCAAGAGATTGAAGACCCTTTAATGAGAGATATTCGCTATTTAGATAAGTTGATTGATGAATTAGCCAAAGGTAAACTATTGGAGAAGATATTACGTTAAAGCTGAAAGCTGTGATTTAGCATAGATTTTTAAATTTACTAAATGGTATAATGAAACCAATAATAATTAACATAGGAAGTGACGAGATGCAATCAATATCCATGCAAGCATTTGCTGAAAAAGTAGCTAATGAAGCTTTATTAATTTTAGATGTTCGTGATGAATCAAAATATCGATCAGGACATATACCAGGTGCAAAACATTTCAAAGCAGGCGAAACGGAAAAAGTATTGCCAAAAGATGACGTGTATTATATTGTTTGCCAAATGGGAGTAACATCATTGCGTATTGCGACTGAGTTAGATGCATTAGGATTTAATGTGGTGAATGTTGAAGGTGGTATGTCTCAATGGCAAGGAGAAGTAACTGCGAGCTAAGAAAACGATAGTTCGAACGAACCGGAATAAGATACATTACAGGGAGTATTAATATGAGAATAGCTTTGATAGCACACGATCAAAAGAAAGAGAGTATCATAGAATTAGCTAAAAAGTATGAATTGCAGTTAGCACAGCATGAGTTATATGCCACAGGTACAACTGGAAAAGTTATTATGGAACAGACAAAATTAAGTATTCATCGATTAAATTCTGGTCCATTAGGTGGTGACCAGCAAATTGGGGGAATGATTTCAGAGCAAAAAATTAATTTGGTGATTTTTTTGCGTGACCCTTTAGCAGCACAGCCGCATGAACCAGATGTTAATGCTTTGATTCGTTTATGTGATGTGTACAATATTCCATTGGCAACGAATTTAGGAACGGCAGAAGTACTGTTGTCTTCACTTGAATTTATTGCAGAAGTGACGACTAATTAAAAAATAAAAAAGAGAATGTATGATGCGTGAAAGATGTGCAACATACATTCTTTTCTTATAGGGGTAGGACTAATTCATCTTGCTCCATTGCACCTTGAACTTCGATAATTAAGCCATGTGGTAGGCAGATAGCGACTTGTCCAGGCTTATGAATCCAACCAGTTCGAACACCAATTTGGTCAGGCGAGTTATCTTCCTTGATACGAATATGCGTACCTTCACGTTCAATAATATTATACTGACCTTCGCTTGGGTGATAGGTTTTTTGTTCATTCGGTGCTCCGTCATATAGTTCAAAGCGGTCTACTTCTACACCGTAAATTTTCACAATTCCCACAGCTGTTACTTTTGGCTTTGTGCTCTGCTGAATAGCTGTCACGAGATTAGGTGAGAAAGATAAAAACAATGCTAAGATAATTAAAATATAATCCCATGGTTTTAAAAAATGTTTAATTTTATCCATTTATTTAAGACCTCTTTCATTTGGTTTCATGTGATTATTTTAAGGGATTGTATGTCTGAATGCAACTATGTTGAATACTAAGAGTATTTTGATACACTTTTTAGTTGGTAGCATGAATAAAATCTCAACACTTAATTGAAGATATGTTACAATAGGAGTGAAAAGTAAGTGTTCTCCCAAAAGCGAGACAGAATAAGCTATAGTGTGACAATGAGCGCACTGAAATGAATCACTGGAGAAAGTCGTCGGCGTGCGAGTATCGCACAGAGAAGACTTTTGAAGTGGATGTCATTTCAGCGAGCTGGAACCAGAATAAATGAAAGAAGTGAGCGAATGACAACAGCACAGTTAAAAGCAGATATTATTCAAGCTGCTAAAGAAATTGGTATTGATAAAATTGGCTTTACGACAGCTGCGCCATTTGACCATTTAAAAGCCTCATTGGAAGAACAAAAGGCTGCAGGACGTACAACTGGTTTTGAACATCCTGTAATTGATGAGCGGTTGTATCCAGAATTGATTTTTGATAAGCCTAAATCAATTATTTCGATTGCATTAGCGTATCCTAGTCGTTTAAAATATCAAGTACCACAAGATAAGGAAAACCGACGTGGGATGTTTGCACGTGCTTCGTGGGGGATTGATTACCATGATATTTTACGTGACCGAATGGATAAATTAATCGCCTTTATTAAAGAACGTTCTGAAACAGCGACATTCAAACCCATGGTGGATACTGGTGAATTGATTGATGTTGTAACGGCACAGCGTGCAGGTTTAGGTTTTATTGGTAAGCATGGTTTGTTGATTACTAAAGAATTTGGCTCATTTGTTTATTTGGGCGAAATTATTACCAATATTGAATTTGAACCCGATGAACCAGTGGAAAATGGTTGTGGTGATTGTACACGATGTGTTGATGCTTGTCCAACTGGGGCTATTATGGGTGATGGACGTCTAAATGCTCCACGCTGTTTATCCTTTCAAACACAGACGAAAGGTTACTTACCAGATGAATTTCGCCGTAAAATCACGCATGTGATATATGGTTGTGATATTTGTCAGCTGGTTTGTCCATATAATCAAGGGATTGATTCACATATTCATCCAGAAATGGAGCCGGAACCAGAGTCGGTACAACCATTATTAAAACCGATGTTGACGATAACGAATAAGCAATTTAAGGAACAATTTGGTCATATGGCAGGTTCATGGCGTGGAAAAAAGCCATTGCAACGTAATGCAATTGTGGCATTAGCGAATTATCGTGACCAAACGGCTTTACCACTGCTATTGGAAGTTATGGAAAAAGATACACGACCGATGATTCGTGGAACGGCAGCGTGGGCAATTTCACAAATTCAACGCTACCATAATCCGTCAATGATTGAGTGTGTAGCAGCTCAACTTGCTAAAGAAACCGATGAAGAAACAATCGCTGAAATGTCTCGTGCATTAGAAGTATTAAAAGAAAAAAGATTACCACGTCAAGAAAGGGGTCAGTAATAATTGAAAAATCATATCGCATTATTTGAACCTGTTATGCCTGCTAATACAGGCAATATTGCCAGAACTTGTGCTGCGACCAATACGGCACTGCATTTAATTGAACCATTAGGCTTTAGCACTGATGATAAAATGTTAAAGCGAGCAGGATTAGACTATTGGCACCATGTTGAAATTTATTACCATAAAGATTTAGCTGCCTTTTTAGAATGGGTGGGAGAGCGACGTTTGTATTTGATTACAAAATTTGCACCGTCCATTTATTCACAGGCAAATTTGGCAGATGAATCGGTGTCAGAACAAGTATTTTTATTTGGTAAGGAAACAACTGGACTACCGATTGAATTAATGGAGCAACGCAAGCAGGATTGTTTACGAATACCGATGAATGATGACCATGTTCGCTCCTTGAATTTATCGAATACAGCGAATATTATTATTTATGAAGCATTAAGACAGCAAAATTATGCTGACATGGATAAAACGCATGCGTACCGTGATACTGATAAGGCGCGTCAATTAGAGTGGTAATAAGCATTTGTGGTAAGTTTTTAGAATATAGAAGTTGTTGCACTTATCGAGAAGATTTCTGAAGTGGACGTCAAACGATTCGGATATTTCAATAAATAAAGTTCCTATGATGTACCTTGACTGAAAAGGCAAATCGTAGGAACTTTATTATTTAGTTATGCTTGTTTGGTGAAATCAACCACATAGTAGTCTTTATTGTCACTAAGATGAATTGGCATATTGGTGCGATATAAGCTACCATGGCTATCTTGTTCTAAATACATAACAAATCCCTTAGGATAAATTGATAACAGTTTAGAGTAGACATGGTCTTGGTCGATGATAATCGTTTTGATTTCGTCATCAGTTGAAAACCAGTCGGTTTGTAAATTAAAATAAGCACCAGGGGAAATAAATGTTTCGTACTTGAGTATTGAAATAATTGACTGAGACATAAGCAGATTCCTTTCTAATTATTATCGTCTAAAAAAATAACTCATGTTTATATGTTTATTATATCACAAAGTCGTAATAGTAAAACCCTTTTCATAAAAATTATATAGTTAGGAGCAGAATATTATGTTATTGTCCATAGCACTCATCATCGTTCTGGGGTATTTAGGTGGCAATCTAGCAAAACGCTTAACATTACCGAGTTTAGTCGGAATGTTACTGGTAGGTGTGGTAGTTGGGCCTTTTGGTTGGAATTTATTATCACCAATGATATTATCTATCTCTTCAGATATTCGACGTATGGCACTCATTATTATTTTATTGCGAGCAGGATTAAATCTGAACATTCAGCAATTAAAACAAGTGGGAAGACCGGCATTACTGATGTGCTTTTTACCAGCTTTATTTGAAATGATTGCGATTACTTTGATAGCGCCACTTTTATTTCCATTGTCGACGGTTGATGCACTCTTACTTGGTACAGTGATTGCGGCTGTATCGCCAGCTGTTATTGTTCCTAGAATGGTTAATTTAATGGAACAAGGACGTGGAACTGAAAAACAAATACCACAAATGATTTTGATAGGTGCGTCAGTTGACGATGTATTTGTTATCGTATTATTCAGTACCGTATCGCAATTAGCACTGGGCAATCATTTTGAGGCAATGCAATTATTGGGGATACCGAGTGCCATTGTATTAGGTATTGCAGTCGGATTTTTATTAGGAAGATTGATGCAATGGTTATTCAAACGAATTTCAATTGCGAGCTTTGAAAAAATTGTTTTATTATTAGTAGTATCATTTTGTTTAGTAAGTATCGAGGATGCGATGACGGGAATCGTTAAATTTTCAGGTTTATTAGCGATTATGACTATGGGCATGACGTTGAATTTGTATTCGGATACGTCTACTCAAGTTAAGCCAATATCGAACCAGTTGGGGCAATTATGGCGTTTAGGTGAAATCTTTTTATTTGTATTAGTGGGTGCGTCAATCAATATTCAATATGCGATTCTTTCCAGTGGGGCAGCTGTCGCCTTGATTGTGTTAGCGATTGTTTTTCGTATTTTAGCAGTATTTGTAGCACAATTGGGTACTAATCTATCATCGAAAGAAAAATTATTTACGGCGCTCGCATATTTGCCAAAAGCAACTGTGCAAGCAGCAATTGGTGGCATTCCATTAGCAATGGGGATACAAAGTGGTGAATTAATTTTAACGGTGGCTGTGCTGTCGATATTAATTACGGCACCGATTGGAGCATGGCTTATTGATTTATTAGCATCAAAATGGCTAATTCAAGCAGAAAATAAATAAGAATGATGTATTTCACAATGAAATTTAATAGTTAATAAGGTATAATACGAATAAATGGTGTGCGACAATGTTGGCTTTGGAATTGAAGTCACTAATGTTCGTGTAAGTTACAGTTAGAAATAAATAGTGGAGCGTGGGTGTTCCGACTTGAATCACTGCGAGATAAAGGAGTAAGGCAATATGGTAGAAATTTTAAGTGGAATAGATAGGTCTAAAGTTTTGTTAGCACATTATAAGCAACAAGTTGCGCAAATGAAAGCACAATTTAATATTGTACCTAAATTAGTGGTGATTACAGTAGGTGAAGACCCAGCGAGCAGGGTATATGTTGGACAAAAAGAGAAAAAAGCAAAATCAATTGGCTTTGACTTTGAGTGGTTAACTTTACCTGAAACCATTACTCAACAAGAACTCCTTAATACAATCAATCAATTGAATGCTGATACTGGGGTTAATGGTATGATTTTGCAGTTGCCATTACCACAACATTTGAATGAACGCTTATTATTAGAAGCGATTGCACCACATAAAGATGTCGACGGATTTCACCCAATCAATATGGGGAAATTAATGGCAAATCAAGCGACTTTGTTGCCATGTACACCGAAAGGAATTCTTGATTTACTAAAAGCACATCATATTGAAATGAGTGGAAAACATGTTGTCGTTGTTGGACGGAGCTTAATTGTCGGTTTACCACTACAACAATTATTGATACATGAAAATGCGACTGTTACGGTTTGTCATTCACGTACGGTTGATTTAAAAGCAATGACCAAACAAGCTGATATTATCGTATCAGCCGTTGGACAACCCGCACTGATTACGAAAGAAATGGTTAAAACAGGTGCAGTTGTGATTGATGTCGGTATCAATCGTCAAGAAAATGGTAAATTAGTTGGCGATGTACAATATGAAGAAGTCAGTGAAGTAGCAGCTGCGATTACACCAGTTCCCGGTGGTGTTGGGCCGATGACCGTTGCGATGTTAATGCAACAGACTTTACAATGTGCTTGTGAGCAGCATCAAATTGATATAAATTCATTATAAAACACTAGTGAAAAAATAGTCCAAGCGAACCAGAATAGGTGGTGGAAATGTGTCAGAAAAGTATTTAAGTGTTAAGGCTTTAACGCAATATTTAAAGCGAAAATTTGATGTAGACCCGCATTTACAACGTGTCTTTGTGGTAGGGGAAGTGTCGAACTTTCGATTGCGACCGAATTCGCATCAATATTTTAATTTGAAGGACGAAGCGGCACGAATCAGTGCTGTGATGTACAAGGGAGCCTTTAATAAGTTGTCATTTCGCTTAGAAGAAGGAATGAAAGTATTAGCAGTAGGGCGTGTGACATTGTTTGAACCATCGGGGCAATATCAATTGGTGATTGAATCAATTCAGCCTGACGGTGTTGGGGCTCTATATCAAGCATTGGAACAATTGAAGCAAAAATTTCAGGCAGCCGGTTTATTCCAACAAAATGAGCGTCCTATCGCACGTTTCCCTAAGAAAATCGCTGTGATTACAAGTCCGACTGGTGCTGTTATTCGTGATATATTAACGACAATTAAACGCCGTTATCCGATTGTACAAGTGACGGTCTTTCCAACTCGTGTTCAAGGTAAGGAGTCAGTTGGTGAAATTGTCGCTGCATTTGACCAAGTGAAACAACGAGCCGATGAATTTGATACGGTTATCTTAGCGCGTGGTGGTGGCTCAATCGAAGATTTATGGTCATTCAATGAAGAAGTTGTCGCACAAGCGATACTTTCGTGTCCGATACCAGTGATTTCATCGATTGGACATGAAACGGATACGACCATTGCTGATTTGGTCGCTGATTTACGTGCACCGACACCAACGGCGGCCGCTGAATTATCGACGCCTGTCATGGTGGATTTGTTGCAAGCAATAACGGGTCATCAAGAGCGACTGATTCATGCAATGAATAAATTAATGAAAGACAAACAAAAGCGTTTAGCAACTGTACAACAATCATATTTATTAACTCAGCCAGAGCGTTTGTATCAAGCTTATTCGCAACAATTAGACCGATTATCTCAATTATTAAATGAGTATCAGCAACGTTATTTTAATCAACGCAATCATAGTATTCAATTATTGACGCAGCGATTGCTTTTATCAACGCCACAACAAAGAGTAAAACAACATGAACAACAAATAAACTTTTTAGCAGAGCGTCTTAGCCGTAGTATGCAGCATTATTTGCAAGCAAAACAACAAGTTTTTCAAAAGCAAGTCGTACAACTTGATGCATATAGTCCTTTAAACAGTTTAGCTAGAGGGTATTCGGTCGTAAGGACTACTGATGATGAAGTAATTAAAAGTGTTCAACAAGTGGAAGTAAATCAAGCGATAACCATTCGTGTGAGTGACGGTTTGATTGATGCGAATGTGACAGCGACACAACGAAAGTAAACAAAGGAAGGGGATTGTCATGCCAACAAAGAAAGCAAAACAACCAGAAAGTTTTGAGATAGCATTATCGCAGTTAGAGCAAATTGTACAGCAATTGGAACGTGGTGAATTACCATTAGAAGAAGCACTCTCTGCCTTTAAAGAGGGTATTGAATTAAGTCAGTATTGTCAAACGACATTGACCAATGCAGAACAAACGGTTGCGAAAATGATGACACCACAAGGGGAAGTTTTATTAGATGAGGCTACAGTATGAGTATCTTAACTTTTGATAATTTCCGAGAAATTTTTAATCGTGGATTAGAACAAACGACTCGCTATGAAACAACACCAATTGAGTTAATGGAGCCGATGATTTATTCCTTATTAAATGGCGGCAAACGGGTGCGTCCAGTAATGTTATTGTGGGTATTAGGTATTCAAGGGATTGATTCAGTCAAATTAGGTTTGAAAACAGCGATAGCATTGGAATATATTCATACATATTCCTTAATTCACGATGATTTACCTGCAATGGATAATGATGATTATCGTCGTGGTCATTTGACGAGCCATAAAAAATTTGGTGAGGCAACGGCTATTTTAACTGGCGATGCATTGTTGACTGATTCTTTTAATTTAATTGCCACCGATGATTTTTTAACAGCTGAGCAAAAAGTGCAGATTGTTCATTTGCTTAGTCAAGCAGCTGGGTCAGTCGGCATGGTTGCTGGTCAAATGAGCGATATTCAATCTGAGGGTCAATCCATTACATTGGAGCAATTGGCTCGGATTCACTATTTAAAAACAGGAAAATTATTTTTATTTGCTGTTCAGGCAGCCAGTGTAATTGCTGAATTACCTATCGAAGTTCAAGAACAGTTAGAACAATTTGCTGCACATTTTGGAAGAGCATTTCAAATCCATAATGATATTATGGACGAAATTGGGACATTGGATACGACTGGGAAACAGACGCAAGCTGATAGTGCCTTAGAAAAAGCAACTTACCCAAGTTTATTATCCTTAAAGGGTGCTAAACAAGCTCTATCAGACGAAGTGGCACAAGCAATGAAAATTTTAGAAACATTAACAGTACAAACAGGTAAGGATTACCAATCTTTAGCGCAATTTTTATCGTTTGTAAGTGTGGAGTAAAGAATGAAAAAAGAACGATTAGATAAATTAGTAGTCCAATTAGGATTGACAGAGTCCAGAGAACAAGCGAAACGCTTAATTATGGCTGGACAAATTTACGATGAAAATAATCAACGGTATGATAAACCAGGTGAAAAAATACCGGCAGATAAGGAATTACATATTAAAGGTAAAACAATGCCCTATGTCAGTCGTGGGGGCTTGAAGTTAGAAAAAGCAATTAAAGTGTTTGATATTGATATGACCAATCAGCGTTTATTAGATATTGGGGCATCGACAGGTGGCTTTACCGACGCAGCATTGCAATTTGGTGCTGAAATGAGTTATGCACTAGATGTAGGCTATAATCAACTTGCCTACTCGTTGAGAATTGATTCACGAGTGGAAGTAATGGAACGACAAAATTTTCGCTATTCAACACCGGCTGATTTTACACGTGGTGTGCCAACTATTGCGAGTATTGACGTATCATTCATTTCTTTGCGATTGATTTTACCACCTTTAGTGGATATTCTAGCCAATGACGGTATTGTTTTAGCCTTGATTAAACCACAATTTGAAGCTGGACGTGAGCGTATTGGTAAAAATGGAATTGTAAAAGATGCAAGTGTCCACCAAGATGTACTAGAAGAAGTATTACAATTTGCTAGTTCGATTGGTTATGTCGTAGAAGACTTAACATTTTCACCGATTACTGGTGGTGAGGGCAATATCGAATTTTTAGCGAAATTGCGAAATGCTAAGCAGTTAAACAATCAGAGCTGGAAAAATGTTGCGATTAGCGAAATTGTTGCACAAGCACATGAAACATTTTAAAACGGATAGGAGAGGAAAATAAACGATGTTACAAAGTATCATGATAGAATCCTTTGCGATAATTGAACAGGTGACGATTGATTTTTCCAATCACATGACCGTTTTATCGGGGGAAACTGGTGCAGGAAAGTCGATTATTATTGATGCATTGGGAATTCTTTGTGGTGGTCGTGGCTCAAATGAATATATTCGTCAAGGTAGTGACAAATTAGTAGTTGAAGGAATGTTTTCATTTGATGAAGTGCCACTTGCGTTAATTCGGACATTGGACGAACTGGGAATTGACAGCAGTTCTCTGTCAGCAGACGGTTTAATCATTAGACGTGAAATTACGCAGCAAGGTAAAAATATTATTCGTGTCAATGGTCAGCTCATTAATGTGACAGCATTGAAACGTATCGGCGAACATTTAGTTGATATCCATGGGCAAAATGAACATCAAGCACTACTTGATAATACGCAGCATTTAGCGTTGGTAGACCAGTTAGGTGATGCTGAATTTGAACAGTTGAAAGCAGATTATCAACAAGCATATGAACATTATCAAGCTGTTCGTACGAAATGGCAACAGAGTCAAAAAAATGAGCAAGAGCAATTACAACGTTTGAGCTTTTTAGAGTTTCAAGTCAGCGAAATCGAAGCAGCGAATCTCTCACAAGATGAATATGAAACATTAGAACAAACGAGTCAACGCTTGCAAAATGCAGTTAAAATTGCTCAAGGGGTATCGGCTATCAATTATTTATTATCGGAGCACGAAAGTAGTGTTCTAGGTAATTTGAACGAAGTCATCGGTGAAATGGCACAAATTCAACATTATCATGATGCTTTTCCAGCTCTTTATGAACAATTAAAATCAATGCGTTTCGATTTACAAGAAGTCGCTCATGAAATCGCAATGAGTGGTGATTTCGGTGAAGATGACAGCCAATCCATTGATGAAATTGAAGCGAGATTGAGTGAATTAGGGCAATTGAAACGCAAATATGGTATGGAAATTGATGAGATTATGGCTTACTACGACCAAATTTCAGAAGAAATCTATCAAGTAAAACATCGTGAAGATTACTTAAAAGAGTTAAGTCAAGAATTTAATGTTGTATACCAAAAGGCAGTTGTTTTAGCACAACAGTTGCATGATGCACGAGTTGTATTAGCAGAGCAATTAGTTAAAGCGATTGAAAAAGAATTAGCTGATTTATATATGCCGCATAGTCGATTTGACGTGCAGTTTCAGACGGTCGAATCACAACGCTTTGATTTGGTTGAAATTGGGGCAGTTGAATTTCTGCAATTGAATGAACTAGGATTTGATATTGCTGAATTTTATGCTATAACCAATGTCGGTGAAGCGAGCAAGCCATTGGTAAAAGTAGCGAGTGGTGGCGAATTATCACGCTTTATGTTAGCTCTAAAAGCTGTCTTTAGTCGACAATCGAAGGAACGTGTCATGGTGTTCGATGAGATTGATACGGGTGTATCGGGTCGTGTGGCTCAAGCGATTGCTGAAAAAATTGCTCAAATTGCGCAGATGAATCAAGTGCTATGTATTACACATTTGGCACAAGTCGCAGCGATTGCTGCGCAGCAATTATACATTCAAAAAATTGTCGAAAATAATCGCACGCATACAGCTGTGGCACTCGTTAATTTGGACGAACGAATTGAAATATTAGCAAATATGATTTCAGGCAAACAAATTACTGATTCATCAAGACAATTAGCGAAAGAAATGCTAGCTGAAATGCAAGCGGTCAAACAAAGGCTTGGATAATTTGCAATTGAAATAAATGTAAGAAAAGAGGCTGCTCACAACAGTCTCTTTTAAAATTATTGGTTTAATTTTATGAATTTGACTATAATAGAAATACGATGCGAGTGAGATTGTTTTGACTTGAATCACTGATGTGAAAGTTTATATGATTTGCGAAGTAATTCAAGTCATCTTAAGTGAGTAGAATAGAGAAAGTAGGTGAGAGTATGAAATTAACAAAAATTGAACGTCAAAAAAAGAATACTGAGCGTTATAGCCTATATATCGAAGGTGAGTTTTGGCTTGGTGTACACGAATCGGTACTTATTCAATTTGGACTTTATAAAGCACAAGATATAACAACTTCGACCATGCAAGAAATTATTGCAAGCGAATATGCACAGAGTGTCTATTTAAGAGGGGTTCATTATTTATCGTATGGTTTACGAACAATTCAAGAAATGTGTGATTATTTATTTGAATATGTTGATGAGCGAGCAAAGGAAGAGGCTGCTGATTTGAGTGAGCAGCGACCGGATTTAGTAGTTGAATCAGTTGTGCAACGATTGATTGAGCAAAAATATTTAGATGATTTGATGTATAGTCAGAGCTATATTCGAACACATGCGAATTTGAACTATAAAGGGCCTACATTATTAAAGCATCAATTGCGACAAAAGGGTGTAGCCGATACGCTTATTGATGAGGCTTTACAAGAATATCCATCACAACAGCAATTAGAAAATGCTGAACTGATTGTGAATAAATATATTGCTAGTAAGACGAATTATCCACCTAAAAAATTAGTTGAAAAATTACGTGAGCAATTGCGTAAAAAGGGTTATGAACAAGAGATAATACAAAGTGTCTTGCAAATGGTTGATGTATCGACACAGGAGGACCAACAAGATGAATTATTAATAAAAGAAGCAGATAAAGCTTTGCGTCGCTTATCTCGCAAATATGACGGTTATCTGCTTAAACAGAAAATAACAGAAACATTATTACGCAAAGGGTTCGACTATGATGCGATAAAACGGTGGCAAGAAGATAATTCGGAAGTATTTGATAACTAATGAATGAAAAATGTCATTCATCATCGTGATATAAGAAATAGACGGAGGAGTTTATAGCTTGGAAGAAACAACTAACATTTTACAATCATATGGTTGGAATCAGCAGAAGATAAATCAGTTTCGCTCAGATTTATTGGCGTGGTATGATGCGAATAAGCGTGATTTGCCTTGGCGACGAGATAATAATCCCTATTATATTTGGATTAGTGAAATTATGTTGCAACAAACACAAGTGGCAACTGTCATTCCGTATTTTGAACGATTTATTGCGACAATTCCAGATATTGCCACATTAGCACAAGTGGATGAGCAAGTATTGTTGCAGTTGTGGCAAGGATTAGGTTATTACTCGAGAGCTAGGAATTTAAAAATTGCAGCACAACAAATTGTAGAAAAACATGGTGGCGAAATGCCTAAGACCATGCCAGAATTATTAGCATTAAAAGGAATAGGGCCTTATACGGCAGCTGCAATTGGTAGTATGGCATTCAATTTACCTGAACCAGCGATTGACGGAAATTTATTGCGTGTCACAGCACGATTGTTTGAACTAGATGCCGATATTGCCAAACCGAGTTCACGCAAACAATTTGCTGCGATTTTATATGAACTGATTGACCCAAAAAGACCAGGTGATTTTAATCAAGCGATGATGGATTTAGGTGCGACAATTATGACACCGACAAATTATTATCCTGAAAACAGTCCGGTAAAAGATTATGATGCATCATTTATTAATGAAACGGCTGAAAATTATCCAGTAAAATCGAAAAAAGTAAAGCAAACACATCACACAATGATTGCTTACTATATTCAAGATAGCAGTGGGAATGTTTTATATCGTCAACATCTTGAAGAAGAATTGTTAACTGGATTATGGCATTTTCCAATGGTTGAATATGATATTGATTATGAGGCTGCCACTCAAAAGGAATTGTTAGAACCATTAGCTGAGCGTTATCGCCTTGACTGGCTTTTACATGATGAAGTTAGGGTAAATGCAATAGCATTTCCAGTCGTTAAGCATGTATTCTCGCATCGTGTGTGGCATGTTCAACTGATTTCCGTTACCTTAACAGAGTCGAATGTCAAAGAAATTCCAAGTGGCTGGCAGTGGGTTTCCAATCAAGACTGGTTAATATTGCCAATTTCAACTTTGCAGAAAAAATTAGAACAAGTGCGGGATGATAGGAGTGATTCGTAATAGTGAAATCATTAGCTATATTTTTTAAAGGTTATTATAAAGAAAGTATTTTAGGCCCTTTATTCAAACTGTTTGAGGCTCTATTAGAGTTGACGATTCCGATGATTGTTGCTCAAGTGATTAATACGGCATTATCAAGTCGGGATACTTCATTAATTATTCGTTATATTATTTTAATGCTAATACTAGGATTGATAGGCTTTGTTTTTTCGATTACAGCACAGTATTTTTCTGCCAAAGCAGCCGTAGGTTTTACACGACAACTCAATGAGCGTGTGTTTGAAAAAGTATTAGCTTTACCGAAAAGTGCATTGGATATAACTTCTCCGGCGAGTTTAGTCAATCGTTTAACAAATGATACTTTACAAATACAATCTGGCTTAAATATATTTTTCCGATTGTTTTTACGCTCACCATTTATCGTCTTAGGTTCATTGGTAATGGCAGTGAAATTAGAACCGCAGGTGACACTTGTGTTTTCCAGTATGATAATCTTATTGTTTATGATTGTAGGTGGCATATTATACGCAACTGCACCATTATTTACTAAAGTTCGTTATACATTGGACAGATTAGTGCAACAGACACGTCAACAGATGAAAGGAATGCGAGTGATTCGTGCGTTTCGTCAAGAACAACGTGAAATAGATGAATTTCAAGCAACGAATACAACACTTTATCGGCAACAATTATTTGTGACGAATATTAATTTATTAACCAATCCTTTAACATATGTAGTAGTTAATATCGCTTTGATTGTCATTTTATGGCAAGGAAGTCACTGGATTCATGACGGCGTGATACAACAAGGAAGTATCGTTGCTTTAGTGAATTATTTATTGCAAATTTTAGTTGAGTTAGTCAAATTGACAATGGTCGTGACTATGCTTAATAAATCATATACCAGTGCTAAGCGAGTTGCTGAAGTGCTTAATGAAGTGGACGAAACGGATACTTTTGTCAATGGCGAGTTGACAGATAGTCAAGCATTGTATCAATTTGAGCATGTGCAATTTACATATCCTAATGGACAATCTCCTGCATTGCACCAATTAGATTTTTCGATTCGTTCAGGTGAATTTTTCGGTATTATCGGTGGGACTGGTGCTGGGAAATCGGCTATATTAGAATTAATTACTAAAACTTATGATACGAGTAAGGGTGCTATTGCTATTAATAATCAGTTGATTGATGTTTCGACACGAAAAAGTGTGCGTAATGCGATTAGTTTAGTACCACAATTAGCGACTTTATTTCAAGGGACGGTACGCAGTAATTTGCAAATGGCATATCCACAGGCGACTGATGAAGAGATGTGGCGAGCACTCACCGTAGCTCAAGCAGCAGATTTCATTCGTAGTAAGGACGGACTTGATACAGCAGTGACTGCTTTCGGACGGAATTTTTCGGGTGGACAACGTCAACGTTTAACAATAGCACGTGCTTTAGTGAAACCAGCACAAATTTATATTTTTGATGACTCGACTTCGGCACTCGACTATTTAACAGAGGCGAGATTTCAACAAGCATTGAAAGAACAGTACGGTAATCGAACGATTATTATGATTTCGCAACGAACACATAGTGTGGCGAGTGCTGACCAAATTTTAGTCTTAAACGAGGGTGAGCAAGTTGGTTTAGGGACGCATGAAAAATTATTGGATACTTGTCCAGTTTATCGAGAAATTCACCAGTCGCAACAAGTGAAAGAGGTGAGTGAAAATGCGTAATCGAATGACAATTAAACGTCTAGCACCTTTGTTTTTTAAACAAAAAATATCACTCATCATCATTTTTATATTAAGTGTTCTTCAAGTAGGTTTAGCAATTTATTTGCCTGTGTTAATGGGGCAAGCAATTAATGTAATGATTGGACAAGGGCAAGTGGATTTTGTTCAGTTGCTCGATATTTTAAAACAAATGGGAATGGTAATTGCGATTTCATCATTAGTTCAATGGGTGAATCCACAATTATATAATCGCTTGATTTTAAAAATGATGACGATATTACGACAAGAAATATTAGAAAAAATTCATCGGATACCGATGCAGCAATTTGATAGATTATCAACGGGTGATTTAGTGACACGTGTTGTTTCCGATATAGAACAGTTGAGTGACGGATTGACCATGATTTTTAGCCAATTCGTTATCGGTGTTTTAACCATTTTTGTCACGATTATCACAATGCTACAATTAGATTGGTTCATGATGATGATAGTAGTGTTGCTGACACCATTATCCTTGTTCTTTGCACGATTTATTGCTAAACGTAGCTATCATCTTTTCAGAAAACAAACGAGTGCTCGCGGTCAGCATGGGCAAATGGTAGAAGAAACGATTCAGCAGTTAGAAGTAGTGCGTGTATTTAATGGGCAAGCATCAACATTAGAAAAATTTATAAAAATCAATGATGAATATGCTCAAAATTCACAAGATGCAATTTTTTATTCTTCCATAACCAATCCAGGTACTCGATTTATCAATGCGATTATTTATGCTATTTTAACTTTTATTGCTACAATGCGAATTATTAATGGCACCTTTACCGTAGGAGAATTAACGACCTTTTTAAATTATGTCAATCAATATACAAAACCATTTAATGATATATCGAGTGTATTTTCAGAAATACAAGGGGCATTAGCCTGTGCAGAACGCATTTTTGAAATATTTGATATGCCGGTTTTAACGGAAACAGGTCAACAGCAGATAGCTCATCAACAATTGAAAGGTGCTATTGCATTTGAAGAAGTTGCATTCAGTTATGAAGCGACTCAACCATTGATCACCGATTTAAATGTAAAGGTACAACCGGGGCAAAAAGTGGCGATTGTAGGGCCGACTGGTGCAGGAAAATCAACGATTATCAATTTGTTAATGCGTTTTTATGAAGTGGATAGTGGTTTAATTTTAATTGATGATGAGTCGATTACGCAGTATACACGTGAATCATTACGTCAAAATTTTGGTATGGTCTTACAAGAAACATGGTTAAAAACCGGTACGATTTATGAAAATATTGCGTATGGTTATCCTAATGCGTCTCGTGAATCAGTGATTCAAGCAGCTAAAGCGGCACATGCACATCATTTTATTGAACAATTACCAAATGGTTATGATACATATTTAGAAGACGGTGGCGAGAATTTATCAATTGGGCAGCAACAGTTATTGTGTATAGCGAGAATTTTCATCAATGTACCACAATTACTGATTTTAGATGAGGCAACATCATCAATTGATACACGTACAGAAATCTTGATTCAAAAAGCATTTGATAAACTGATGACAGGACGAACAAGTTTTATTATCGCTCATCGTTTGTCAACGATACAAACGGCTGACCTTATTTTAGTCATGCAAGACGGTAAAATTATTGAGCAAGGTAATCATGAGCAATTGATGCGTCAACAAGGATTATATTATCAAATGCAACATACACGTGAGAGTGCATAAAACTATGTAGCTATTAAAAGGTCAAGTATATTTTTAGACAATTCCTATCTTATGAGTATTCATACATATAAAAATGTGATATAATGTTTTACGATTTGAAGATGTTTTAGAGTGTGTAAAATTCATTTGAAAAGTGTGATTTTAATGCTTGATGACATCTAATTTGACAAACAGAAGGTAGGATTGAGTGATGAAACAACCGAAAGAGGGTGAATTCATCACTATTAAAAGTTATAAACATGATGGGTCATTGCACCGTACTTGGCGAGATACAATGGTATTAAAAACTAGCGATCAAGCAATTATTGGTTGTAATGATCATACGTTGGTAACTGAATCCGATGGTCGTCGATGGGTAACGAGAGAAGCAGCGTTATTGTATTACCATAAACATTTTTGGTTTAATATTGTAGCGATGATTCGAAAACGTGGTGTCACTTATTACTGCAATTTAGCTTCTCCTTACTTGATTGATCAAGAAGCATTGAAGTATATCGACTATGATTTAGATATCAAAGTATTTCCTGATGGAGAGAAACGATTATTGGATTTAGATGAATACGAATTACATGGGAGACGTTATCAGTATCCCGAGGAAATTGATCGTATTTTAAAATATAATATCCAAGAACTTGTAAGATGGATTGAAGAAGAGAAAGGCCCATTTTCACCACAATTTATTGAAATTTGGTATGAACGCTATATTCAACTAACCCATCGGAAAAAAGGAAAACTTTAACAATAGTATGAGTTCACTGTTTGTTAAAAAGTCAGGCATTTGCCTGGCTTTTTTATGTTGCGTAGGTTGGCTTGATGTAGTACTGTCAAAAAAATTAAAATGTTGCATTTGATAATATTTGATTAACCTTTTATAATAATAGAGAAAATAGAGCGAGGAGGTTGAATTATGCCTAAATGGAGTAAAAAAATATGGGGAGTAATGATTGCGACAACGCTCTCTGTATTGATGATTGTTTTTTATGTAGCAGGTCTCTTTTATTATCAAAATCACTTTGTAGCAAACAGCACTGTGCTAGGAATACCAATTGATGACCAAACAGTAGTAAGTGCAGGTCGATTAGTACAAGAAAAGATAGCAGATACAATCCTTGAAATAAAAGAAAAAGAATCTGAAAAGGGTACGATTAAACTATCTGAATTAGATATTTCAACTGAGCTAAATGAATTGTTGACACAAAAATTAAATCAGCAAAAAAGTAGTCAGTGGGTACCAGCTTTCTTTGGGATTGTGCGTAATAATATTGAAGTGTCGCCGCAATCATTAAAATTTAGCGAAGAAAAATTATTGCTACTAATTCAACAGCTACAATTAAATGATGAATCTCGTCCAGCGAGTCAATCTGCCTATATTAATAAAGAAGAAAATCAATTTTCAATTGTCCCAGAAGTTTATGGACAGCAGGTTAATCCACAGTCACTTCACCTAGCCGTTCTCAAAACTTTGAATCAAGGTCAATCAATTGTTGATATTGCGAATGCCTATATTCAACCAAAAGTGAAACAAGAAGATGAAGTGATTTCTCAAACTATGGAGAAGCTAAAGGTAATGGAAAACACTTCGATTACGCTGACATTTGACGGAAATGAAGTTATAATACCAAAAGAAAGAATCCAATCGTGGCTTTATGTCGATGAAGAAGGCCAAGCACAGGTTAATCGTGAAGAGGTTGAAGATTATATTCGAGAGCTAAATAATCAATATGCTGGATTATTTTTACCACGTTATTTTGAAAGTACTTATCAAGGAACGGTACAAGTTCAACCAGGAACGTATGGTTGGTATATTGACCGAACACAAGAACCTGATGCGATTATTGAAAATATTCATGCCGGTGGTGTTGTTAAACGTGAACCGATAATTGGTGGTTCGGGATATGGTATGGGTGATAGTGTCGGTGGTTCTTATGTTGAAGTTGATATTGCAAATCAGATGATGTTTATTTATCGTGATTGGGAGTTAGTGCTCAGTACACCTGTTGTGACAGGGCGTGTTGGTGCAAATACAGTTCCAGGAGCGTATCAAGTGTGGAATAAAGAAACGCCAAGTGTTTTAACTGGGCATAATCCGATAACGAATGTCGATTACCAACAGCCGGTTAGTTATTGGATTGCATTTGATGACCAAGCACAAGGTATTCACGATGCAAATTGGCAGCCGACATTCGGAGGGCAGGCTTATTTATCAAATGGGTCCTTAGGTTGTGTAAACACACCACCTAGTATTATGGGACAAGTGTATGAATTAGTTGATTATGGTATGCCAGTCATTATCTTCTAAACTTAATAGAAGTTTAAGAAAATATTCAAAGAAACCTCAAGTGTTTACGGTAAAATAGATAATAAATTGGAATGCACAAGAGGTGATGAAATGAGCAAAGATTGGCAACAAAATCAAGAGTACATTGATTTAATTGCAGATTTATTGGAAACGAATGAAGTACAGCGTCTTGAAACTTTTGTTCATCATAAAGTAACTAATCGCTTAGCACATTCCATTTCAGTGTCATACCGCAGTTATTTATGGGCAAAACGTTTAAATTTGGATACTCGAGCAGTGGCACGTGCAGGGCTTTTACATGATTTGTTTTTCTATGAAGGTGCTAATAAACATTTGATAGGTGGTAAAGGTCATAATTGGGAGCATCCACGTATTGCACTAAAGAATGCCTTGGAGTTAACAGAATTGACAGATTTGGAGCAAGATATAATTGTTAAACATATGTTTGGGGCGACTTTATCTCCACCGAAATATCCAGAAAGTTTAATTGTTAGTTTAATGGATAAGCAAAGTGCGATTAGTGAATTGTGGATTGGAGCAAGAACTTATACGAATAATGTTTATCGTCGATATTTTAAAAAAGTGACCACATTTTTATTATAGAGATTTAAAATGAGTTTGACTGAATGGGTAAGTTGTTCAGTTGAATTCATTTTTTTATATGAAAATGAGAATTTAGATAGAATTTGCCTAATTATCCCAATTGATAGTGAAAATCTGATACAATGACTGGTGGCAATAAAAATATTAGGGAAGTACGCACAGGTAAATAAAATATCAGTGCTGAGTTCAAAATATTATGATATTGGAGGGTATCTTGTGAAAAATCAATCACGTTTAAAGTGGACGGATAAAGTAAAATATTTAAATGATGTAATGCAAATGAAATCGGTGTTTTGGGTTAATGAGGCGAAACTACCATTTAATGAGGCTTCAAAACAAGCGGCTTATTCAAAAGCACATGTAGATGATGCTGAGGCACGTTTGGCACGCTTTGCACCATTTATCGCAAAAGTATTTCCAGAAACGGCAGAAAACAATGGTTTAATTGAATCAGAACTTACAAAAATTGAGCAAATTAAAGAACATCTTGAAACTTATTATAATACTCAAATTCAAGGCGATTTGTATTTAAAACGTGATGATACCTTACCAATTGCAGGGACAATTAAAGCTCGTGGTGCTATTTATGAAGTATTAAAACACGCGGAAACATTAGCGATTGAAAATGGTTTATTAACTGGATTTGAAGATGATTATACAAAATTTGCTAGTGATGAATTTAAACAATTTTTCAGCGATTATAAAGTAGTTGTTGGGACAACAGGTAACTTAGGTATTAGTGTTGGTGTAATGGGTGCGAAATTAGGATTTGAAGCAACTGTTCACATGTCAATTGAGGCAAAACAATGGAAAAAAGATTTATTGCGTTCACGTGGGGTAACGGTAATTGAGCATAATACGAATTTTACCGAAGCTGTACGCAATGGACGTCAACAATCTGATGCAGACCCGAAATCATATTTTGTTGATGATGAGCATTCAGTTGAATTGTTCTTAGGTTATACCGTTGCTGCTAATCGATTAAAACGTCAATTAGATGATTTAGGTATCATTGTTGATGCTGAACATCCACTATTCGTTTATTCACCTTGTGGAATTGGTGGTAGCCCTGGTGGAACTGCATTTGGTTTGAAACAAGTATACGGTGATAATGTTCATTGTTTCTTTGCACAACCAGTGCACATGCCGTCAATGCTCATCGGACAAATTACTGAATCATTTGACGAAGTTTCGATTGCTGATTTTGATGTTGACGGTAAAACCGGTATGGATGGACTAGCTGTACCACGTACATCAGGATTTGTAGCTGAATTGATGAAAGATTTCTTTGACGGTGGTTATACATTGCAAGAAGAAGAAGCCTATCATTTCTTAGCGCAGATGATTGATTTAGAAAATATTCGCTTAGAACCAGCTGCAGTGGCAGGGGTACCAGGAGCTGCAAGAATTTTTAGCACTCCGGAAGGGCAACATTATATTGAGTCAAGAGGATTAGCAGATAAAATGAATCAAGCAACTCATATTGCTTGGGCGACTGGCGGTAGTATGGTGCCAGAAGAAGATATGGAGATTTTTTATCAATTAGGTAAAAATAAGGCATAAGTACTTGATTAAGTGCGTAATTATGTGTTAAAATAACGTTTGTGTAAAATAATGCAGCGTAAAAAAAGAAAGCGCGTCAACAGTTCAACCCTTTTAGGTCAATGAGTAACTTGCGGCTGCAAAAAGCGAAAATTGAAGTTGAAATGCACGCATTCGGTTTTTTAAAGGATTATTTTACTCCAAAAAACAACCAATATTGGAGGAAAAGAATTATGTCAAGATATACAGGACCATCTTGGAGATTATCACGTCGTTTAGGAATTTCATTAACTGAAACAGGTAAAGAATTATCAAAACGTAACTATGCACCAGGACAACACGGTAACCAACGTAAAAAATTATCTGAGTACGGTGCTCAATTACAAGAAAAACAAAAATTACGTCATATGTATGGTATGACTGAACGTCAATTCTCAACTTTATATAAAAAAGCTGGTAAAATCCGTGAAGGTAAACATGGTGAAAACTTCATGGCTTTATTAGAAACTCGTTTAGACAACTTAGTTTACCGTTTAGGTTTTGCTGCTACTCGTCGTCAAGCTCGTCAATTAGTAAACCACGGTCACGTTACTGTTGATGGAAAACGTGTTGATATTCCATCATACTTAGTAACTCCTGGTCAAGTTATCGGCTTGAAAGAGTCTTCTCGTGAGTTAGCAATCGTTAAAGAAAACTTAGAAAGCACAGTATCTCGTTTAGAATTCGTTTCTTACGATGCAGATAAATTCGAAGGTACTTTAACTCGTTTACCACAACGTGCTGAATTAAATGCTGAAATCGATGAAGCATTAGTCGTAGAATACTACAACAAATTAGGTTAATCATATATGCCCTAAAACCCTATTACGATAAGGTTTTAGGGTGTTTTTTCTGCTTTGATAAGCAAATGATAAGTAATGCTAAAAGTTGATGTAATTTGTAAATTTTTGTGCCATGTTTTCTTTGGTTTGAATGCGTTGATGATTATATCAACCGATTTACCCTATTTTATGGTATACTGCTAATAGAATAATTTTGAAGGAGTTATTATGTCAGATACAGTTTTTTATACGCAAATAAGTAAAGAAACATCTATTTCAGTAGAGCAGGTTAAAGCGACCTTGAAATTATTAGCAGAAGGGAGTACGATTCCCTTTATTGCTCGTTACCGAAAAGAAGTGACAGGGTCATTAGATGAAGTGCAGATTCATACAATTGAGCAGCGTTTTAGTTACTTACAAAATTTAGCTGAACGTAAAGCTGAAGTGGTTCGTTTGATTGGTGAGCAAGATAAATTAACCGACGAATTAGCACAATTAATTGAGCAAGCTCAAACATTACAACAAGTGGAAGACTTATACCGTCCTTACAAGCAAAAACGTCGCACGAAAGCGATGATTGCGATTGAACAAGGGTTAGAGCCTTTTGCTAAGTGGTTACTTACGAATACTGAAAAGCAACCAATTGCTGATAAGGCAGCTGAATTTATTACAGAAGAAGTTGCGGATATTGATGCAGTAATGGCGGGTGCACATGAGATTATTGCACAATGGGTATCGGATAATGCGGAATATCGTGAATTTATTCGTAAATATAGCCGCTACAACGCATTGTTAGTAACAAAGTTGAAAGATGAAACGTTGGATACGCAAGGTGTCTACCAACTATATTACGATTTCAGTGAAAAAATTGAAAAAGTACGTGAGCATAGTATTTTAGCGATTAATCGTGCAGAAAAAGAAGGAGTGCTATCGGTAGCAGTACACGTTGATGAAGCACCTGTTTTACGCTATATTCAACAACGATTTATCGAACAAGTATTGTCTCACGAACAAAGAGCATTGGTAGAAGTATCCATTTCAGATGCTTATAAACGATTTATCGCACCAGCGATTGAACGTGAATTACGCAATGAAGCAACTGAGCGTGCTGATTTACAGGCGATTGCTGTATTCGGCGAAAATTTACGGAATTTATTATTGACAGCCCCATTAAAAGGGCAAGTTATCATGGGATTTGACCCAGCATATCGAACAGGGTGTAAATTGGCGATTATTAACGAAACTGGGGCGGTGTTAGATAAGGCTGTTATCTATCCACATATTGGGCATAAAGGTAGTGATGATAAAGCTGGTCAACAGGCAAGGTGGGATAAAGCACGCAAACCATTTGTAGAATTAATTGAAAAACATCAAGTGACATTAATTGCGATTGGAAATGGAACGGCAAGTCGTGAGTCAGAACAATTTGTTAGTGACGTGATTAAAACTTTATCAAGACCAGTGCATTACTTAGTAGTCAGTGAAGCAGGGGCATCAGTTTATAGTGCTAGCGAAATAGCACGACAAGAATTTCCAGATTGGGAAGCATCTGAAAGAAGTGCTGTCAGCATTGCACGTCGTGTTCAAGACCCATTAGCTGAATTAATTAAAATTGATCCAAAATCAATGGGAGTCGGTCAATATCAACATGATGTTGCACAAAAAGCATTGACTGAACAATTAGATTTCGTAGTCAATGTAGCCGTTAACCAAGTGGGTGTTGATATTAACACTGCAAGTGTTCCGTTATTGCAGCACGTTTCGGGATTAACGAAAACAACGGCACAAAATGTTATTGCTCTACGTGAAGAATTAGGAAGTTTTACTTCAAGACGGCAAGTAAAAGATGTCAAACGTTTAGGGCCTAAAACGTATGAACAAGCGATTGGATTTTTGCGTGTAGTCGGTGGCGATAATCCATTAGACCAAACCAATATTCACCCAGAAAGTTATGATGTAGCTCAAAAATTATTGAAATCACTAGATTTAGAAGTAGCTGAAATTGGTTCTGAAAAAGTCAATGATGTCTTAAATATCGTGAATGTGGTAGAAGTAGCTGAGCAATTATCAGTCGGAGTAGAAACATTAAAAGATATTATTTCTGGTTTGAAAAATCCAACAGCAGATATTCGTGACGGTCAGGTGACCCCAATTTTACGCAGTGATGTGCTGTCAATGGAGGATTTAACGATTGGAATGGAAATGGAAGGTGTCGTGCGTAATGTTGTTGATTTTGGAGCCTTTGTTGACATTGGTGTTAAACAAGACGGCTTAATTCATATTTCAAAACTGGGACAAAAACGTAAAGTGAATCATCCAAGTGAAGTGCTATCGGTGGGAGATATTGTAGATGTTGAAGTAATTAAGTTAGAATTAGATAAGCAACGGATTGGTTTGCAATTGAAAAAAATCCATTAAACAATCAAACAAGAATGGGGATTATTATGAAAGAATGTGCATTTGTCATTGGAGATATCCACGGTATGGCTGACATGCTGGAGCAGTTGTTGCAAGAATGGGATCAAGAAAATGAACAACTTATTTTTGTTGGGGATTTAATTGACCGTGGTCCGAAAATTAAACGAACATTAGAATTAGCAATTGGATTGCAAGAAAACCAAGGGGCTAACATTATTCGTGGTAATCATGAAGCGATGTTGTTGGAGTTTTTGACGGAAGCTGAACGGTATTGGTCACGATACCAACGAAATGGTGGTATGACAACATTGTCAGAGTTGACCGGAGAAACAGCTGAGAGATTAAGTGAATTATCGCTTGGAGAATTCGTAACTTTAGTAAAAGAGCGTCAACCATGGGTAGAACCCTGGCTCCATTCGTTGCCGTATTATATTGAGTTTGGCAATTGGGTGATTGTGCATGCTGGTGTTGATTTGAAAATTGAGAATTGGAAAGAATCTGAACCAACTCGTTTTTATTGGATACGTGATGATTTCCATAAAGCAGATAATTTAACTGGAAGAAAATTTTTGTTTGGTCATACACCATTACCGTATCTTAATGGTAGTACGAGTGATTTAACTATTTGGGAACATCAAGATAAACTCGGAATTGACGGTGGTGCTGTTTATGGTGGTGATTTAATCGGTTTGCATATTCATCGTGACGGTAGTATTTTGAGTGAGTCACGTGTAAAGGGACCGGGAGAGTTTAAAGACGAAGATTAAAGTTTTGATTTTATGAGATAAAAGAGTAGGGTATTAAGTTGGAAGTGTAAACTTAATACCCAAATTTGTTATTGTTTTGATTTCTGTGCTATTTTTGGCCGATAATTCATTGATATTACTATCCTTTTGGTTGTGAATGAGCGATACGACTTGCAGCAGCAGCTGCTAAAGCACCGATTATGTCGTCAATAAATGTATTGCAGTGTGCACCTTTGGCAGAATCTAAGCGACCGATAATACCCGGTTTTGTTTTATCGACAAAGCCAAAATTAGTCATGCCAATTGAGCCGTAGACATTGACAATTGATAGCACAAGAATTTCGTCAATTCCGTATAATCCCTCATCACGCATTAATAAATCACATAATATAGGTGAAAAATGGTTTTGTTCGGCTGCAATATCAATTTCAATACCAGTGATAACAGCATTTTGTACTTCTCTCTTGCGTAATACAGCATGGACATTTTCTTCGCAATGTTCAATTGTTAGTTCAGGTACGTATTTTTCTTGTAACTCAAATACGATTTCAGCGATATCACGAATTGTAACACCACGTTGTTCTAATAATTCATACGCTCTTTTTTCTAGTTTTAATAAGTTAGTCATGTTTATTCTCCTTCTATTATTTTAACGAGCTGAAATGATAGTCACTCCAGCTCGTTATCATATGTTATTTTAGTTTATTTGGCATGCTTGTGCTATTGTTGTTCAAATAGACTGGTACTGTGTAAATGTTGTCGTTTACTAGTTGGGTCAAAATAAGCAACTGCATTGCCTACGGCAGTAGGCCCTTCACCAAATCCGGTTGCGATAATATCAATTTTCCCCTCATAAGTCGCAATATCACCAATAGCAAAAATGCCGGGGATATTTGTTTCGTAATGATTGGACACCGGAATTTTATTACCTTGTGTTATAATACCCCATTCTTTAATATTGCCAATACTTGATGAAAAGCCATAGCTAACAATAAAATGGTCAGCAGGCAATTGTAATATTGAATCTCCACGTACTTCGGATACTTCAATCGCAGAAAGTTGGTGATTATCGCCAATGATTTTAGTTGGGATATATGGTGTTAGAACATTGACTGATGATTTTTCTAATAAGGATACACTATGTTCCATGGCACGAAATTGTGGACGGCGGTGTAAAAGCGTAACAGATTTGGCGATTGTTTCTAACATTAATGACCAGTCGACAGCCGAATCGCCACCACCACAAATAACCACATCTTTATTTTCAAATTGAGATAAATTATTGACATAATAGTGTAAATTTTGTCCCTCATATAGACTTGCCTCAGGTAGATTTAACCGTCTTGGGCTAAAAGCGCCGTTGCCAATAGCGATAATGACTGATTTAGAGTAGTGAATACCTTTTTGAGTAGTGATTTCAAATACATCTTCTGAATTTTTTTGAATATTTGTTACTTTTTCACCCAAGGCAATCGTAGTTTCAAAGCGTTCTAATTGTTGTGCAAGATTTTGTGTCAGTTCCACACCTGTAATTGAGGGGAATCCAGGTATATCATAAATATTTTTTTCTGGATATAAATGAGCAGGCTGCCCACCTAAACTTTCTAAACTTTCAATAATTTTTACTTTTACTTGACGCATTTCTGCATAAAAGGCGGTGTAAAGCCCAACGGGCCCGCCGCCAATAATAGTAATATCATATAATTCCAAATTAATACCTCCGATATTATTGTAGTTCGAGTGCTAGTCCAAAAAGACGGTATAAGATAATCGCTAAAATAATGCCAGTAATTACTCCTCCGATGACTTCACTTGGCTTATGTCCTAAGTATTTTTTTATAATCATTGATTTATATTCGTCAATGCCATAATCTCCGATTGAATGGTTTGCATCATTTTTTAAAAAATCTTTTGCTAATTGATCTAAGATTAAACCTTGTTCACCACTTTGACGTCGTACACCCATGGAATCGAACATAATAATTACACCAAAAACTGTTGCAATCGCAACATAAGGGGAGCGAATTCCATATTGTAAGATTAAAGCAGTAATTAGCGAACTAGTAGCAGCAGAATGTGAACTAGGCATACCACCTGTTGAAGTGACAATATCGATATTCGCTTTTGATTTATTAAAGATTTTAGCAATAGGATACTTAATTAGTTGCGTGAAAATAATTGCAACTAATGCTGTTATAAGTGGAAAGTTCATGTATATAGGTCTCCTAATCATTGATATAACGGAATCAAGCGTACAGTATTAATAACATTTCGCTAGAGATACTTCTCTATCATATCAAAAAAAATAAGGAATAACTATTAAAAAATTTTGAAACTTTCAATAAAGTAAGGTAAGATAATAAAGGATTGAAAAATAGAGTTAGGTGTAAGTGAATCGTAAAGAATCCTGCTTTCTAGGTGTTTACCATGAATTGTAGGCTTACTAAAATTTTTATTCCTAACTTTGATAATAACAAAAGGAGGCGAACAATTGATGTTCCCACAACTAAACGTTGAACAATTAGAAACAAATGTAGTTATGCATACAACAAAGGGTGATATTGAATTGGTGTTATTTAAAGAACAAGCACCGAAGACAGTAGAAAACTTTGTTGAATTAGCTAAAAAAGGTTACTATGACGGTATCATTTTTCACCGTGTTATCAAAGATTTTATGATTCAAGGCGGTGACCCAACTGGGACTGGTATGGGTGGCGAGAGTATTTATGGTGAATCTTTTGAAGATGAATTTTCACGTGAATTATTCAATATTCGTGGTGCACTTTCAATGGCTAATGCTGGCCCAAATACTAATGGTAGTCAATTTTTCATTGTAACAAGCAGTATGGTGCCGACACAAATGTTAGGTCAAATGAAAGGTTTAGGGTTTCCAGAGGAAATTATTACAGCCTACGCAGAAAATGGTGGTACACCATGGTTAGACCAACGTCATACTGTGTTTGGACATGTAAAAGCAGGATTTGAAAATGTGTTAGCAATTGAACAAGTGGAAACAGGAGCCCAAGATAAGCCAGTAGAACCTGTTGTAATTACAGGGATTACAGTGAAGTAGCATCTATATAAGTGAGGTGCTTACTATGTCAGAATTTAAAATAGGGGACATTATTGAAGGGGAAGTTACCGGAGTTCAAAATTATGGTGTGTTTGTTGGGTTATCAAAAGAGGTACAAGGATTAATTCATATATCCGAGTGCCGACATGGTTATGTGACGGACTTTGATCATCAATTTAAAATTGGCCAAAAAGTGAAAGTTATCATTGTAGATATTGATGAGTACACTGGTAAAATCAGTTTATCAATGCGTGCCTTAAATAAATTAAACACACCACCATTTCCAGCTAGACCTAAAAAAAGACGAAAACGCTATACGCCGTCAATCGGATTTGCGACCATGGAGAAAAAATTACCTCACTGGATAAATGAAGCAATCGAAAATATTGAAATTGATCGTTATAATCAAAATAAGAAGAAAGAAGGATAATTGAAATGACACATATTAAATTTGATCATTCAAAAGTATCGCAGTATGTTAGTGAACATGAATTAACACAGTTACAAACACAAGTAACTGCATTAGATAAAATGTTACGTGAAAAAACAGGGGCAGGAAGTGATTTTACCGACTGGGTAGACTGGCCAAAAGCATACGATAAAGATGAATTTTCACGTATTAAAGCTGCAGCAGAAAAAATTAAAGCTGATTCAGATGTTTTAGTAGTAATTGGTATCGGTGGCTCTTATTTAGGGGCACGTGCTGCCATTGATTTCTTAAATCATACATTCTATAACTTAAAAGCTGGTCATAAAGGAATGCCACAAATTTTATTTGCAGGTAATAGCATTTCTTCAACGTACTTACACGACTTATTAGAAATAATTGGTAACCGTGATTTTTCAATCAATATTATTTCTAAATCAGGTACAACCACAGAACCAGCGATTGCGTTTCGTGTGTTAAAAGAAAAATTAATCGAAAAATATGGTGAAGCAGAAGCGATTAAACGTATTTATGCAACAACCGATAAAGCTCGTGGGGCGTTAAAACAAGAAGCAGATGCGGCTGGATACGAAACATTTGTAATCCCAGACGGAATTGGCGGACGTTTTACAGTATTAACTGCTGTTGGTTTATTACCGATTGCTGTATCAGGAGCAGATGTTGATCGTTTAATGCAAGGGGCAGCAGACGCTATGGACGCATATAGTTCAGCTGATTTAGCAGAAAACGAAGCGTACCAATACGCAGTTATTCGTAATATTTTACATCGCAAAGGGAAAGATATTGAAATTCTTGTTAACTATGAACCAGGATTACAATATTTTAGTGAATGGTGGAAACAATTATTTGGCGAATCAGAAGGAAAAGATTACAAAGGCATTTATCCGTCAAGTGCAAACTTTTCAACTGATTTACATTCAGTAGGTCAAACAATCCAAGAAGGTAAACGTAATATTTTTGAAACTGTTATTAAAGTTGAAAAACCAAGACATGATATAGCTATTCCTAAAATGGCAGAAAACTTAGACGGTTTACAATATTTAGAAGGCCAGACAGTTGATTTTGTCAATACTAAGGCTTACCAAGGTACATTATTAGCCCATACAGACGGACAAGTGCCAAACTTATTGGTAACAATTCCTGCAATGGATGAATATTCATTGGGTCATTTAATCTACTTCTTTGAAATTGCAGTAGCGATTTCAGGATACTTAAATGGTGTTAATCCATTTGACCAACCAGGTGTAGAAGCATATAAGAAAAATATGTTCGCATTATTAGGTAAAAAAGGATTTGAAGACTTAGCAAAAGAATTAAACGAACGTTTATAATAAAATTATAGAGCCAAAACTCCTAAGAAAAATAAGATTCTTAGGGGTTTTCTTTATATGTAACAGTCAAAATCTAACAAAAAATTAAAAAACTTTCAAAAAAAGTATTGACTGACAACGTAAAGGATGATAGTATAAGGGAGTTCTCAGGAGAGAACACGAACGAGCGAAAAAAGTTTCAAAAAATCTAAAAAAAGATGTTGACAAACTTAAAAGCTTGGAGTAATATATAGGAGTTGTCACAAGCGACAACAAAAGCTCATTGAAAACTAAACAAAGAACAAACCAAGAATGTGTAGGGGATAGCAATAGCTATCACAACCCGAATAATAAATTCGAGACAGAGGGACACCTCTTAAAAGATGTAAGCTAGTAAATAGTAAGAGTCAAAGAAGACTCATGAAACTTTCATGAGAGTTTGATCCTGGCTCAGGACGAACGCTGGCGGCGTGCCTAATACATGCAAGTCGAACGAACGGAGACGGAAGCTTGCTTTCGTCGAAGTGAGTGGCGCACGGGTGAGTAACACGTGGGAAACCTACCCTTCAGCGGGGGATAACAGTCGGAAACGACTGCTAATACCGCATAGGACTTTCTGCCGCATGGTGGGAAGAGGAAAGGCGCTAAGGCGTCACTGAAGGATGGTCCCGCGGTGCATTAGCTAGTTGGTAAGGTAGCGGCTTACCAAGGCGATGATGCATAGCCGACCTGAGAGGGTGATCGGCCACATTGGGACTGAGACACGGCCCAAACTCCTACGGGAGGCAGCAGTAGGGAATCTTCCGCAATGGACGCAAGTCTGACGGAGCAACGCCGCGTGTGTGAAGAAGGTTTTCGGATCGTAAAGCACTGTTGTTAGAGAAGAACGGTTGTAAGAGGGAATGCTTACAAAGTGACGGTATCTAACCAGAAAGCCACGGCTAACTACGTGCCAGCAGCCGCGGTAATACGTAGGTGGCAAGCGTTGTCCGGATTTATTGGGCGTAAAGGGAGTGCAGGCGGTTAATTAAGTCTGATGTGAAAGCCCACGGCTCAACCGTGGAGGGTCATTGGAAACTGGTTAACTTGAGTGCAGAAGAGGCAAGTGGAATTCCATGTGTAGCGGTGAAATGCGTAGATATATGGAGGAACACCAGTGGCGAAGGCGACTTGCTGGTCTGTAACTGACGCTGAGGCTCGAAAGCGTGGGGAGCAAACAGGATTAGATACCCTGGTAGTCCACGCCGTAAACGATGAGTGCTAAGTGTTGGAGGGTTTCCACCCTTCAGTGCTGGAGTTAACGCAATAAGCACTCCGCCTGGGGAGTACGGCCGCAAGGCTGAAACTCAAAGGAATTGACGGGGACCCGCACAAGCGGTGGAGCATGTGGTTTAATTCGAAGCAACGCGAAGAACCTTACCAGGTCTTGACATAGGATGCATAACCTAGAGATAGGTGAAGTCTTTCGAGACATCCATACAGGTGGTGCATGGTTGTCGTCAGCTCGTGTCGTGAGATGTTGGGTTAAGTCCCGCAACGAGCGCAACCCTTATCACTAGTTGCCAGCAATAAGATGGGGACTCTAGTGAGACTGCCGGTGACAAACCGGAGGAAGGTGGGGATGACGTCAAATCATCATGCCCCTTATGACCTGGGCTACACACGTGCTACAATGGATGGTACAACGAGCAGCGAACTCGCGAGGGTAAGCGAATCTCTAAAAGCCATTCTCAGTTCGGATTGTAGTCTGCAACTCGACTACATGAAGCCGGAATCGCTAGTAATCGCGGATCAGCACGCCGCGGTGAATACGTTCCCGGGTCTTGTACACACCGCCCGTCACACCACGAGAGTTTGTAACACCCGAAGCCGGTGGCCTAACCGAAAGGAGGGAGCCGTCGAAGGTGGGATAGATGATTGGGGTGAAGTCGTAACAAGGTAGCCGTATCGGAAGGTGCGGCTGGATCACCTCCTTTCTAAGGAGTAATGGAACTACCATTCTTGAGACTTTGTTTAGTTTTGAGTGAGCATTCACTCAACAAGCACATTGAAAACTGAATAACCGAAAACAAACAAATTTATACAAAGCATATAAATTAAACCGAGAAATCAAACCGAGTTAACAAAGAGTTAACAAGAAAGTTATCTGAGAGGATAACGAGCGCAAAAATAAGTGGTTAAGTAACAAAGGGCGCACGGTGGATGCCTTGGCACTAGGAGCCGAAGAAGGACGTGACGAACGACGAAATGCGTTGGGGAGCTGTAAGTAAGCTATGATCCAGCGATATCCGAATGGGGGAACCCACTACGAGTAGAAACGTAGTACGCGAAAGCGAGGTAGACGCAGAGAACTGAAACATCTAAGTACCTGCAGGAAGAGAAAGAAAAATCGATTCCCGGAGTAGCGGCGAGCGAAATGGGAAGAGCCCAAACCAATGTGCATGCACATTGGGGTTGTAGGACTGCAACGTGGGAGTGAGATTGATAGAAGAATGACATGGGAAGGTCAGCCAAAGAGAGTGAGAGCCTCGTATTCGAAATTGATTGAACCTCTAGCAGAATCCTGAGTACGGCGGGACACGAGGAATCCCGTCGGAATCCGCCAGGACCATCTGGCAAGGCTAAATACTACCTAGTGACCGATAGTGAACCAGTACCGTGAGGGAAAGGTGAAAAGGACCCCGGGAGGGGAGTGAAAGAGTACCTGAAACC